>CAVGKZ010000071.1:0-21719 GCA_963630025.1 bacterium
ATCTGTCTGTTCGTTCAGTCGTATAGCTCGCTATACTCCTTCACTCACAGACACATTGTCCACGAAAATAGACTCGCAATCTGCCAAAGCTAATTTATAGAACCACCCATAGTTGTTGTAGTGTGTCCAGCGTTTTTCCGGCTGTCGGGTGCGTTTCCGCCTCATTCCATGGCCACTTCCTCGTATGCAACGCTCATTGCCTCCGCCATAATGTCCACGTTGCGCTCCGAACCGCAGGCTTTGAGCATCACCTCGTCAAGTGTTTGCGCCTGTGAAGCAAACGTTTCTATCGGAGAGTCGTTCATCAGCAGGTTCATGGTGTTGATTAGCAGCCGCACAACGGACACCTTGTCGGGCATGACCTGACCGTTTCCGCTGCGTTTCAGCCCCCTCATATATGCCCGGACTGCCGTTTTGACCACACTTTGTATGGCCATTTTGATGTCTGTCTGGGCTTGTTGGCTGCAGCCACGCGTGTAGTTGTCTATATGTTCCTGCTCGGTCGGGAGCCGTCCCTCAAGCAGACAACCGAAGTTACGACAGTATTCAGCCACCACAGCCTGGTGCATTGCGACATCGGAACAGGCCATTTTCAGCAACTGCTCCATGGTTGGCTTGGTGCCACGCACCGCTTCCAGCCGGGCAGTGATTGACTCGCAGTCGAAATTCATTGTGGCTATGGGGTAAAACAGCAGGTCATGAAACTCCGGGGCTATGCTTTCGTAGTGGTCGAGCATGGCCTTCTTCACCGTTTTCGGGTCGTTTTTCACGCTCCGCCCTACCCTCTGACCGTCAAGTATGCCCGACGTGAAGCCCTCAAAGAAGCCCCTCACGAGCACCGCCAATACCTTGTATTTGTCTATCTGTTCCATATTTTGACTACAAAAATACGGAAAAACAATGTAAAACCGAACGGTCGCGAAAACAAACGGTACGTTTACGCATCGTAAACACGGCATTTACGACAGCTAAACGGGGCATTTACGCATCGTAAACGGGCGGTTTACGAAACGCCCCCGGTCAGATGAAGATGAATTTCAGTATGAACAACACAGCAAGTATCCACATTGTGAGGCTCAGCTTGCTGAACTTTCCGCACAAAGCATTGATTGCCACATAGCAAATCATGCCGCAGAGTATGCCGTCGGATATGCTGTATGCCAGCGGCATAATAATAATGATGATGAACGCGGGGAGAGACTCGGAGAAGTCGTCCAGGTCGATGTCCTTTATTGAGCTTAGCATGAACAGACCTACAATGACAAGAGCCGAAGAGGTTGCCGCTGCCGGCATGGCAAAGAACACTGGAGCGAAGAACAGGGCCAACGCAAAGCATGCAGCTATGGTGAACGAGGTGAGTCCGGTGCGGCCTCCTTGAGCCACGCCTGTCGCGCTCTCCAGAAATGTCGTTGTGGCGCTGGTGCCCAGGCATGCTCCCGCCAAAGTGGCTACGGCGTCGGCCGTGAGAGCCTTGCTTAGTCCGGGAATATTTCCGTCGCTGTCTATCATGCCGGCCTTGGTGCACACGCCGACGAGGGTGCCCATGGTGTCAAACAGGTTGATGAAAAGGAATGTCAGCACCACCACGGCCATGTCGGGGACGAAAATCTTGTCGAACTCAAACTGGCAGAACATGGGAGCTATCGAAGGCGGCGCGCTCACGATGCCGTTGAAGTGGGTGAGTCCCATGGGTATGCCCACAAGCGCGGTGACAAGTATCCCGATGAGCAATGCTGCCGGCACTTGCTTCACCACCAGCACTCCCGTCACCATCAGCCCGATTACACCGAGCAGTGCAGAGCCGTGCGTCAGGTCGGCAAGGCCAACGAGGGTAGAGGGGTCGTCCACGATAATGCCGGCGTTGCGCAGTCCGATGAACGAGAAGAACAGGCCGATGCCCACGCTTATGGCTCGCTTGATGGACATAGGTATGGAGTCCACTATCAGCTTGCGTATGTTGGTGACGGTCAGGATGACTAACAATATGCCCTCGATGAGGATGGCCGTGAGGGCAAACTGCCACGAATAGCCCATGGAGAGGCACACAGTGTAGACAAAAAAGGTGCTTAGCCCCATGCCGGGAGCCAGTCCGAACGGTTTTTTGGCCAGGAATGACATGACCAGAGTGCCCACTATGGCCGCAAGAGCCGTGGCCGTGAACGTGGCAGGGATGTCCATTCCCATCGAAGCGAGGTTGGAAAAAATGCTCGGATTGACCGCCAGGATGTATGACATGGTGAGAAAGGTGGTGATACCGGCCATGATTTCGGTTTTCACACTGTGCTTGGATGGGTCAAACCCGAATAGTTTCTGCAACATAGGTCTCGTGTTTTTGTCGGTTTTGGGTGCGCTTTGCCCTTGCTGAGCCGCCACCCCTACCTTGCAAAGTTAAGGTTTTTCACCGGAAAGGCAAGGTCTCACGGCGGAAATGTCAGGGGTTCGGTGCGGAATTCACGCTCCAAATGTAGGCAGGGATACAATAAAAGGGCAAAAGGCTGCGTTTTTACAGTAGTGTACACAACAACCACAATACAATGATTGAATATATAAAGGGCGGACTGGCCGAGTTGACACCGGCCATGGCCGTCATTGAGGCCGCCGGAGTGGGCTACGGCCTGAACATATCGCTCAACACTTACACCGCAATTCAAGGCAAGACGGAGGCGAAGCTGTATGTTTACGAGTCTATCCGCGAGGACGCATACTCGCTGTTCGGCTTCGCGTCGAAAAAGGAGCGCGAGTTGTTTGTCCTGCTCATCAGCGTTTCGGGCGTAGGACCCGGCACTGCGCGCATGGTACTGTCGTCATTGAGTCCCAAAGAGCTGTGCGACAGTATTTCAACGGGCAACGAACGGCTCATAAAGGGCGTGAAGGGAATCGGACTGAAGACGGCGCAGCGCATAATAGTAGACCTCAAGGACAAGATAGTGGCTCTCGGCATAACGGGTGAGGTGCCCGTGGGAGGCACAATCGCCGCCCCCGTTGACAACAAGGTAAAGGACGAGGCCGTAAGTGCACTCACCATGCTGGGCTTCTCGCCCGCACCGACCAACAAAGTGGTGACGCAGATACTGCAAGAGCAGCCCAACGCTCCCGTGGAGGAGGTGGTCAAGCTGGCTCTGAAACAGATTAAGTGAGGACGAACAACTTAAATAGAGACAAACGACCTTATTATATAGACAGACAACCGCCGAGCAACCCGACAGATGAAGCGAATAGCCTACATAGTAATCTCGCTGCTGAGCATTTGCGCACTGGCAATGCCTCCGCAGGACGACAAAACGGCCAAGAAGAGCAAGCCCGCCCCAAAGGCGCAGCCCAATCTCAAGGCCGACGAGGAGGCTATCCCCGACTCTCTGCTGCACCCAAGGTGGAAAATCAACCGCACGGCTCCGCTCACAGCCGACGACCTCGACTCGGCTTCCATCGACCTTCATTCGCCCGACAACGTCAAGCAGGAGGTTGAGTATACCGAAGATTCGCTCGGACAATACCGCATCGGAGCCAAGATGGGCGACTCCTATCTGAACGCTCCCGTGCTCATGACTCCCGAGGAGTATGCCAAATGGAGCGAGCGCAAGGCAATGAGGGAATTTTTCAGGGCGAAAAACGCGGAGAATGTGGCCAACAAGGGCAAGGAAAAGTTCTCTTTCTCCGACATGAAGTTCGACCTCGGCCCGGCAGAAAAGATATTCGGTCCCGGCGGTGTGCGCATAAAAACGCAGGGAACGGCCGAACTGAAGCTCGGAGCCACGCTGAAGAACATTGAGAACCCCTCGCTCCCCATCCGCAACCGCAAGACCACGGCGTTTGACTTCGACGAGAAGATAAACCTGAACGTCAACGGTAAGGTGGGCGACAAGGTGAACATGAACCTCAACTACAACACCGACGCCACGTTTGACTTTGACACGAAGAACATTAAGCTGCGCTACGAAGGAAAGGAGGACGAGATAATAAAGCTGGTTGAGGCAGGCAACGTGACATTCCCGTCAAACTCGTCGCTCATAAAGGGCGCAAGCTCTCTCTTCGGTGTGCGCACAGACTTGCAGTTCGGCAAGTTGAAGTTGCAGGCCGTGCTGTCACAGAAGAATTCCACCACGAAGAGCGTGTCATCCAAAGGAGGCACGCAGCTGACTCCCTTTGAAATGGATGCCGCCGACTATGAAGAGAACCGCCACTTCTTCCTTGGCCACTATTTCCGCGAGCATTACGACAAGGCAATGAGCACTCTGCCCAACCTTACCACGGGAGTCAAGATAACCCGAGTGGAGGTCTGGGTGACCAACAAGACCGGAAACACCGCAAACACGCGCAACATCATAGCCCTGACCGACCTCGGCGAGAGTTCCAACACGAGGAATCCGCTGTGGGGTGTGGGCATTGCCGACGTGTCGCCACGCAATGCGGCCAACAGCGAGTACTACTCCATGACCCACGACTACACCGCAGCGCGCGACATCGACCAGACCAACTCTGTGCTGGACGGTATCGGCGACTTCACCGGCGGCGTTGACTATGAGAAAGTGCAGAGCGCAAGGCTGCTCAACTCGTCGGAATACTCGGTCAACACGGCTCTCGGCTACATTTCTCTCAAGTCGACACTACAGACAGACCAGGTGCTTGCCGTGGCCTACGAATACACCTTGAACGGCGTGACCTACCAGGTGGGAGAGTTTGCTTCGGACAACACCAACACCAGCGAGGCTCTCTTCGTGAAGTCGCTGAAGAACACAAACAACAGTCCGCAGATGCCCAACTGGCGACTGATGATGAAAAACGTGTACTATCTGGCCGCCACGATAGAGAAGACCAAGTTTCGTCTGGACGTGAAGTATCAGAGCGACACCACCGGCGTATACCTTTCTTATATACCCGAGGCGCAGGTGAAGGACAAGATACTCATCCAGGTGCTCGGCGCAGACCGCTTGGACAACAACAACAAGCCACACCCCAACGGATACTTCGACTATGTGGACGGCTATACCGTGAGCAACGGACGCGTGTTTCTGCCGTCAACCGAACCGTTCGGCTCCTATCTGAAGAACTATCTCACGAGCAAGGGCGTGCCGGAAGACCGCGCCAATGCCTACGCCTTCACCGAACTCTACGACACGACACGCACGGCGGCCAAACAAGTGGCCGAGAAGGACAAGTTCATCCTGACCGGACAGTACAAGGGAACGTCGGCCAACGTGATTTCGCTCGGAGCATACAATGTGCCGCAAGGCTCTGTGGTGGTGACGGCCGGAGGAGTGGTGCTCACTGAGGGCAGCGACTATAGCGTTGACTATTCGGCCGGCGAGGTGACAATACTCAACCAGAGCATCATTGACGCAGGAACTTCGGTCAGCGTGAGCCTCGAAAGCAACACCGACTACGGCATGCAGCGCAAGACGATGTTCGGTCTAAACTGGGAATACGACTTCTCCAAGGACTTCCAGATAGGCGGTACGTTCCAGCGGCTGTACGAACAGACGCTCACGTCGAAGGTGACCATGGGTTCGGAACCGCTCAACAACATACTGTGGGGACTGAACCTCAACTGGAAAAAGGAGAGCCAGTGGCTCACCAACGTGCTCGACAAGATACCTTTCCTGCACCTTACCGCCCCGTCACAGATCAGTTTCACCGGAGAGTTTGCCCAACTCATTGCTGGACAGGCGAGCGGTACGCAGGACAATGCGTCGTACATAGACGACTTCGAGAACACGAAAAACGGCATCGACATATCCGAACCAAAGGCGTGGGTGCTGTCGAGCGTACCCTCAATGTTCCCTGAGCACAGCGACAAGACCACGCTTGCGAGCGGCTACAACCGCGCCTTGCTGGCCTGGTACAACATAGACCCGCTATTCACCTACCGCAGCAGCTCGCTCACACCGGGACACATAAAGAGCGACCTTGAACAGTTGTCCAACCATTATGTACGCGAGGTGTACGTCAGCGAGCTGTATCCCAACCGCGACCAGAGCACCTACAGCGGTGCCACATCAACACTTTCCATGCTCAACCTGGCCTACTACCCCAACGAGCGTGGACCCTACAACTTCTCGACAAACCTCAACAGCGACGGCTCGCTGCAAGATCCGGCAGGCAAGTGGGGCGGCATGATGCGCAAACTCGACACCAACGACTTTGAAGCTGCCAACATTGAGTATCTGGAGTTCTGGCTTCTCGACCCGTTTATCTATTCCCGCGAGAAAGGCGATGCCTCGTCTTACGGCGGTGACCTGTATATAGACCTCGGCGAAGTGAGCGAGGACATACTTCACGACGGCAAGAAATTCTATGAAAGCGGCATGCCCGTTGACGGCACGGGCAGCTTCACCACCACACAATGGGGCAAGATACCAGTGCAAGCCACACAGACTTACGCCTTTGCCACGACCTCCGGCGCACGCGAAAAGCAGGATGTGGGCTTCAACGGACTGACGGACGAGGAGGAAAGGTCGTTTGAAAGCTACTCGGAATTCAACAACTTTGTGCAGACACTGGCCAACGACAGCTTGCGCAAGGCGTGGACTGCCGACCCGGCAAACGACGACTACCACTACTTCAGAGGTTCTGACTTCGATGCCGCACAGACTTCCATCCTCGACCGATACAAGCGCATAAACAACCCGCAGGGCAACTCTCCCGACAACGACAACAACAGTGAGAGCTACGACACGTCGTACAAGACTACGCCGGACGTGGAGGACATCAACCAGGACTACACGCTCAACGAGTACGAACGCTACTACCAGTATCACGTAAGTATACGTCCGGAAGACCTCACCGAGTCAAACGTTGGCAACAACTATGTGGTTGACATGCGCGAAACGAGTCGCACGCTGCGCAACGGAACCAAACCTACGGTGCACTGGTACAAGATTCGCATACCGCTGAACGACAAGAACCGCGAACGGATTGGCTCCATCAACGACCTCACGTCCATACGTTTCATCCGTATGTTCCTCACCGGTTTCCAGAAACCCATCGTGCTGCGCCTGGCCAACCTTGACCTTGTGCGCGGCGAATGGCGCACCTACGAGCAGAGTCTGAGCACCGACGCGGCCTCAAACAGCGGAACGCTTGAGGCAAGCAACGTGAACATAGAGGAGCACGGCGACAAAAAGCCTGTCAACTATGTGCTCCCGCCGGGCATAAGCCGCGTGACCGACCCGTCGCAGCCGCAACTTGTGCAGAGCAACGAGCAGGCTTTGAACCTCACGGTTAAGGACTTGTCGCGCAACGAGGCCAAGGCGGTGTACAAGAACACCACACTCGACCTGCGCCAGTACAAGCGCTTGCAGATGTTTGTACACGCCAACGCTCTCTCACAGGACGTCACCAATCTGCAGGACGACCAGTTGGCCGTATTCATTCGCCTCGGCAGCGACTACAAGAGCAACTACTACGAATATGAAATACCGCTGAAGCTTACCCCCGAAAAGGTGTATAGCCGCTATTCAGCCGAAGACCAGCGTGCAGTGTGGCCTGAAGACAACATGCTCGACATTGCCCTTCAGAAGCTGACGGCGGTGAAGAAAGCGCGCAACAAGGCCAAGGCCGTGGGCACAGCGTCGTACACCCGCGAATACTCAGAGTACGATTCAGACAAGCCGAACAACAAGATTACCGTGATGGGAAATCCCTCTCTCGGTGAGGTGAAGACCATGGTAATCGGTGTGCGCAACCTTTCTTCCGCACCCAAGTCGGGCGAAGTGTGGGTCAACGAGCTGCGTCTGCTGGAGTTCAACAACAAGGGCGGATGGGCTGCATCGGGCGCACTCAACATGCAACTGTCCGACTTCGGTACGGTAAACCTCACAGGAAAGTATGTCACCGAGGGCTTCGGCGGACTGGAAGAGGGACTCGCCCAGCGCAGCACCGACGACTACAAGACCTACAGCTTCACCACCAACCTCGAACTCGGCAAGTTCTTCCCCGATAAGGCCAAGGTGACTGCCCCACTCTACTACTCCGTGACAAAGGAAGAGACGCGTCCGAAGTACAATCCGCTCGACACCGACATGGAACTCGACGACGCTCTCGACGCAGCAGCCACGAAACAGGAACGCGACTCCATCGAGTCGATAGCCGTGACGAAGAAGACAAGCACCAACTTCTCGCTGTCAAACGTGCGTGTAGGCATCAAGACCAAGCGCCATCCCATGCCCTACGACCCGGCCAACCTGTCGCTGAGCTACAGCCACTCGCACAGCTATACGTCGGGCGAGACCACTGTGTATGAGAAGGAAGACCAGTGGCGAGGCTCTCTCAACTACACTTATTCGCCCGTCTACAAGACGTTTGAGCCGTTCAAGAAGCTGAAGGGCAAGAGCAAATGGCTCAACTTCCCCAAGGCTCTCGGCTTGAACTATCTGCCGCAGAACATCTCTTTCAACAGCGAGATACTGCGCAACTACTATGAACTGCAGGAGAGAGACCTCGACAATCTGGAAGGCACTAAACTCCAGCCCACGTTCAGCAAACAGTTCTTGTGGAACAGAGACTTCACACTGCGGTGGGACTTCACCAAAAACCTCCACATGAGTTTCCAGTCGGCCACCCATGCAGAGATTGAAGAGCCTTACGCTCCGGTGAACAAGGACCTCTATCCGGAACAGTATGCAGCATGGAAAGACTCCGTGTGGAACAGCATAAAGCACCTCGGAACGCCGCTCGACTATCAGCAGTCGTTCACCGGCTCATATCAGTTGCCGCTCAACAAGCTCCCGGTGTTCGACTGGCTCAACGCCGATGCCTCATACACCGCCACCTACTCGTGGGTTCGCGGTACGGAACTGGACGACGGCACATCCTTGGGCAACACTATCTCCAACAACCGCAACCTGAACATCAACTCCACATGGAACATGGAGACTCTCTACAACCACGTTCCGTTTCTGAAGAAGGCAAACGAGGAGTTCAGCAAGCGGCAGATGGCGGGCGCGAACAAGAATATCGGCAAGGGCAGACAGCCCGGCTTTGGCGGCAAGAACGGCAAGAAGTCGCTGCTGGACAAGGAACAGGGCGCCAACAACAAGAACATCAAAGACACCAAGGAAGACCTGAAGCAAAAGAAAGAGCTGCCCAAAAACAAGAACAGCTATCAGAGAGAAATCACGCTGAAGGCCGACACCACCGTCACCGTGACCCACAACAAGAAGAGCAAACGCCTCATCGTGACGGCAAAGACCAAGGACGGCAAAGCGTATAAGGTCAAGTTCAAGGTTTTGGACGACAACAAGATTCTCATAAAGAACCTCGACACGGTGCAGATAAAGCTGAGCGTCACTCCCAAAGAGCCGCTCGACAAGCAGTGGTGGTACAAACCGACGCTGCGCGCTGCGCGCTTCCTGATGATGGTGCGCAACATCAGCATATCCTACCGCAACCAGTACTCCATGACATTGCCGGGCTTCCTGCCCAACATCGGCGACGCTTTCGGACAGCGCACGGGCGGCGTGTTGTCGCCGGGACTCGACTTCGCCTTCGGACTCACGGGCGACAGCTATATCAACAAGAGCTACGACAACGGTTGGCTGCTGACCAACGACAGCGTGGCCACACCAGCTACGACCAACGCAAGCGAGGATTTGCAGATAAGAATGACGCTTGAGCCAATACGCGACCTCAAGATAGACCTCAACGCAAGCCGCACCGTGAGCAAGGCCAAGAGCGTACAGTATATGTATACCAACATGCCGACAACCCAGAGCGGAGCATTCAGCATGACCACCATAAGCCTTAAGAGTGCGCTTGAGGGCATGGGCGACGCCAACAACGGCTACTTCTCAAAGTCGTTCGCCAAGTTCTGCAACTCCATCGACGGCTTCCGCCAACGGGTTCAGGCTCGCTACGCCAACGCCGTCTACCCCGCAGGCACAAGCGATGCCAACGGAGTGAGCCTCGGAGGCACTGCCTACAATTCCGAACTGGGCACCGTCAACCAGTATAGCGCCGACGTGCTCATTCCGGCCTTCCTCTCCGCCTACACCGCCAGCGGCTCTTCGCTCGACATCTTCCCGACCCTGAAGCACATGCTGCCCAACTGGACTGTGCGCTACTCCGGACTTGTCAAGTTGCCGTGGCTGCGCGACCACTTCAAGAGCATCAACCTGAACCACTCATACAAGAGTGTGTTTGCCGTAGGCAGCTATGCTTCATACAGCACATGGCGCGAATATATGGACGGACTGGGCTTCATCACCGACGCAACCACCGGCAACCCTGTGCCAAACAGCATGTACAACGTGAGCACAGTGAGCATCAACGAGTCGTTCGCACCTCTTATTGGCGTGGATGTCACGATGGAAAACAACCTGTCCGTCAAGGTTGAATACCGCACCACGCGAGTACTGAGCCTCAGCATGACGAGTGTGCAGATTAACGAGTCGCTCAGCAAGGACTTCGTCATAGGCATGGGCTACAAGATAAGCAACTTCAACCTGTTTGGAGGCGGTGCTTCGCGCAAGATACGCAAGGCGCAGAGCGGCAAGAATGGCAAGTCGGACAAGCAACAGAAGCAGCAGACAGCCACCACCAACAAGGGACGTTCGGGCGTGAACCACGACCTCAACCTGCGTCTCGACCTGTCTCTGCGCAACCAGGCGTCCATCACCCGCGACATAGCCACGGCAACGAGCAACGCCAGCAGCGGCAACACTGCGTTCAAGATGTCGTTCATGGCCGACTATACCCTGTCGCGTCTGCTCACCCTCAGTGCCTATTACGACCGCCAGACCAACACTCCGCTGCTCGCAAGCAGCAGCTATCCCACCACAACACAGGACTTCGGACTGAGCCTCAAGTTCTCTCTCACACGCTAAATGACGGCAATAGCGACAAGACACTTGCGTAAAGAGCATGGACAAAGCGCCTGAACCATACAGCAAGCGCATGCGCAAGCCACGTATTATTCGCTAATGCGCTGCGCCTCATCTGCCAATCGGTCAGGCTTAAACACCTGAAACGTTTTTACAATCACTTTCTCATACTGCGTTCAAAATCCACCAAACGTATTCTCGCTCGCAAAGACGCCCGTTTTTCGCGTGCAACTTTAAGTTGTTGTAAATATGCTTGTTGCGCCGAAAACAGCATCAGTGTGCAACCCAAACCACCCATTTCTATTCTAAAAACAACCAATTTACTGGTCGAAAAGCACACATTTGCACCCCAAAAACATGCCTTTTACGAGTCGTAAACGGCACGTTTAGCCATCGTAAATGGCATACTTACGATTGTATAACCCACATCGACGACCCGTAAAGACCATGTTTACGACCCGAAAACAGCCTCGCCACTCCTGAACAGAGTATTTAGAAGTGTTAAAAACGAGCCATTTTTCATTACAAACCCACATTCTTACCCACGGCGATGCACTGGACCGACAGCACAACAACAGCACTGACTGCCCCATGTTTCAAACATTTAACGGGAAACATGGCCTTTTATATGTCAGAAAATCGTATCTTTGCATAAGATAGGCTGCACTCGGGAAATTGAAAACAAGTTTTCTTTCCGCTCGTTTGCACTATCTTTGCATAAGACAGGCTGCACTGTCTTGTACATAAACAACGAGAAACTTAAACAAAACAACAGATATACAAAACAAACATGGCACAGGAAGATGTTTTCAAGAAAATAGTGTCACACTGCAAGGAGTACGGCTTCGTGTTCCCCAGCAGTGACATATATGACGGCTTGGCTGCCGTCTATGACTACGGACAGAACGGTGTTGAACTGAAAAACAATATCAAGGAATACTGGTGGAAGAGCATGGTGTTGCTCCACGAGAACATCGTGGGCATCGACTCCGCCATATTCATGCACCCTACAATATGGAAGGCTAGCGGTCACGTAGATGCTTTCAACGACCCGCTGATTGACAACCGCGACTCAAAAAAGCGCTACCGCGCCGACAACCTCATCGAAGACCACATCGCCAAGTATGACGAAAAAATAGAGAAAGAGGTGGCCAAGGCTCGCAAACGTTTCGGCGAAAGTTTCGACGAGGCCAAGTTCCGCGAGACCAACCCGAGGGTTCAGGAGAACCTTCAGAAGCGCAACGCTCTGCATGAGCGCTACGCCAAGGCCATGCAGGGTCCCGACCTGGCAGAACTGAAGCAGATAATACTTGACGAGGAAATAGTTGACCCCATCAGCGGAACCAAGAACTGGACCGACGTGCGCCAGTTCAACCTCATGTTCTCCACAGAGATGGGAGCGTCGGCCGAGGCTGCAAGCAAGATATATCTGCGTCCGGAAACAGCACAGGGTATCTTCGTCAACTATCTGAACGTGCAAAAGACGGGACGCATGAAGATTCCGTTCGGAATAGCACAGATAGGCAAGGCGTTCCGCAACGAGATTGTGGCCCGTCAGTTTATCTTCCGTATGCGCGAGTTCGAGCAGATGGAGATGCAGTTCTTCGTTAAGCCGGGCACCGAGATGGAGTGGTTCGCCAAGTGGAAGGAACTGCGCATGAAGTGGCACCAGGCACTGGGTTTCGGAGCAGAGAACTACCGCTTCCACGACCACGAAAAGCTGGCTCACTACGCCAACGCAGCCACCGACATTGAGTTCCGCATGCCGTTCGGCTTCAAGGAAGTGGAAGGAATACACAGCCGCACCGACTTCGACTTGAGCCAGCACGAGAAGTTCTCCGGACGTTCCATCAAGTACTTTGACCCGCAGACCAACGAAAGCTACACTCCGTATGACATCGAGACCAGTATTGGTGTCGACCGTATGTTCCTTTCCATCATGTGCCACTCGTACGAGGAGGAGCAACTGGCCAACGGCGAGACACGCGTGGTGCTCAAGTTGCCCGCAGCCCTTGCTCCGGTGAAGTTGGCAGTGATGCCTCTGGTGAAGAAAGACGGACTGCCAGAGAAGGCGCGCGAGATTATCGACAGTCTGAAGTTCCACTTCAACTGCCAGTATGACGAGAAAGACACCATCGGCAAGCGTTATCGCCGCCAGGATGCCATCGGTACGCCCTACTGCGTGACCGTTGACTACGACACACTCAAGGACAACACCGTCACACTGCGCTTCCGCGACACTATGGAACAGGAGCGCGTGAGCATAGAACAGCTCGGCAGCATCATCGAGGACAAGGTGAGCATTGCCTCTCTGCTGAAGAAACTGCAATAAAAAACGACACGTATGCCAAGGCTATGGACACGAGTCTGCGAGCCTTGGCATACGCATCTATACAGGTGAACACACCTTATTATATATAGCCAAACGCAAGATGAAGCAAAAAATACTGTTGGCCGCTGTCGCGATAACCGCCGTGTTCTGCATGTTTTCGTGCAGCGAAGACGACGGCACAGTGCAGGAATACCCCAACTGGCAGTTGAAGAACGAGACGTTCTTCAACCACCTGAGCGACTCGGTCAAAGCTTTGTTGGAAGCCGACTCAACACGCTCCGACTGGAAACGGCTGAAGAGCTGGACCAAAGCCGCCGGATATGTTGGCACAAACGCCGACTATGTGATAGCGAAAGTGGTGAGCGAGGGACAGGCAACCGACGGCACAACGCCGAGATACACAGACTCCGTGGCCATACACTATGCCGGCCGTTTGCTGCCGTCAACCAGTTACAAGCAGGGACTGCGCTTCGACGCGTCCTACGACGAACCGTTTGACGAGTCTATCAGCGTGGTCAGCAAACTGCTTGTAAGCGAAACGGTAGAAGGATTCGCCACAGCACTGCAACATATGCACTGCGGCGACCACTGGATTGTATACATCCCGTACCAATTGGGCTACGGCACGACCGGAAAGAGCACGATTCCGGCATACAGCACCTTGGTGTTTGACATCCGCATGAAGGACTTTTGGAGAACTAAAAGCTCGGAATAGGGGAAAGGAAACGGCAAGATGCTTAAATTTATCTCTTTTGGCAGCGGAAGCAGCGGCAACTGTTACCTTCTGTATACCGCTACCGACGGACTGCTGATAGACTCTGGCATAGGTACAAGACAACTGAAAAAGTACTTGAAGGACTACGGTCTCAATCTGAAAGACATCCACAACATCATAGTAACCCACGACCACGCCGACCACGTGAAGGCAGTAGGCTGCGTCAGTCACGAAACCAACGCACCCGTGTATGCCACACGCGAGGCTCACGCCGGCATCCGCCGCAACTATTGCGTGCGCAAAAAGGTGGAAGACAGCCTTGTGAGGTATGTTGAGAAGGGGCAACAACTGACCGTAGGAGAGTTTCTGGTAACGCCGTTTGCCGTGCCGCACGACAGTGCCGACAACGTCGGCTACCGCATAGAGCACGACGGAGTGGTGTTTTGCCTCGTGACGGATGCCGGAGAGGTTACGCCCGACATAAAGAAGGGCATATCCGAAGCCGACTATCTCGTGATTGAAGCCAACCACGACGTGCAGATGCTGGAAGCCGGCAACTATCCGGCCTACCTGAAAAGCCGCATACGAAGCGGTACGGGACATCTCAGCAACGAGGAGTGCGGCAATGCGCTGGCGGAAAACCTCACTGACAGGCTCAAGCACGTGTGGCTCTGCCATCTCAGCGAGGAGAACAACCATCCTGAACTGGCGAGGAAGACCGTGGAAGACATTCTCCTGAGAAACGGAATAAAGACCGGCGACAGACTCGCACTGGAGGTTCTAAAGCGCAAGTCGCCAAGTGAAATATACGAACTGGTATGAGCATAGAGCAAACACTGGCAAAGCTGCACATTGAACAGCTGAGCGACATGCAGCAGGAGGTTTACACACAGATGAAAACCTCCCGCAACGACCTTGTAGTGCTGTCGCCCACGGGCTCGGGAAAGACGCTTGCCTATCTCCTGCCACTGACAGAACTGGTGGAAAAGGACGACGAACGTCCGCAGGCCATAGTGATTTTGCCCGGCAGAGAACTTGCCTTGCAGTCTGACGAAGTGCTCCGCAGCATGGGAACCGGACTGCGCTCCACTGCCTGCTACGGCGGACGCACTGCCATGGACGAACACAAGACCTTGAAGCAGGTGCGCCCCCAGATAATCTTCGGTACTCCCGGACGACTCAACGACCACATTGCCAAGGGCAACTTCAATACTTTCGGCATAAAGTATGTGGTGATAGACGAGTTTGACAAGTGTCTGGAAATGGGCTTCCACGACGAGATGGCACGCCTGTTGAAGAGTTTGCCTGGCGTAAGGCGCAGATTTCTGCTGTCAGCCACTGACACTGAAGACATTCCAAATTTCGTTCGGCTCGGTCGCACCGACAGAATAGACTATACCGACAGCGAAGAAAAAGTGCCGCAGCAGGTGGAAATATATGCTGTAAGCAGTCCCGACAAGGACAAACTCGAAACTCTTTCACGCCTTCTGCGCACGTTCGGCAACGAGAGCAGCATCGTCTTCCTCAACTACCGCGACAGCGTGGAGCGCACTTCGGCCTGGCTTCAGAGCCAAGGCTTTGCCGTATGCTCCATGCACGGCGGAATGGAACAGAAAGAGCGCGAGGCTGCATTGTACAGGTTCAGCAACGGTTCGGCAAACGTACTCGTTTCAACCGACCTTGCGTCGCGTGGACTCGACATACCCGACATCGGCAACATCATACACTATCATCTGCCGCTCAGCGAAGAGGAGAACATACACCGCATAGGGCGTACAGCAAGATGGAAAGCCCAAGGGCGCACTTTCTTTATCATTGGTCCGGAAGAGAAAGCACCCGAGTTTGTCGGCAACGCTTTGGCCCCTTACGACATTCCTGACAATCCGCCCGCACCGGCAAAGCCCCGCATGGCCACTATATATATAGGTAAAGGCAAGAAAGACAAAATCAGCAAGGGCGACATCGTGGGCTTCCTGTGCAAGAAAGGCGATCTCACCCCGACGGAAATAGGACGCATCGACGTGAAAGACCGCTACGCCTATGCCGCCATTGCCGCAAGCAAGCTGAGACAAGCGTTGGACAAAACACAAGGAGAGAAGATAAAGGGAGTGAAAACCATCGTGGAAATTGTCAGATAGACATTGCACTTCACGCCCAAACCCTTACAATCCGTCAAGAATTACGGCCGAAAGTTTTGCAAAATGCCAGAATTTTGGTACATTCGCACCGCATTTAGTACACATAACAGAGATTATTAATAAAACTTTCAAATCAAATGAAGAAGTATAATTTTAATGCAGGCCCTTCCATGTTGCCTCGTGAGGTAATAGAGAACACCGCCAAACAATGTCTCGATTTCAACGGTTCCGGTCTGTCCCTGATGGAAATCAGCCACAGAGCAAAGGACTTCCAGCCGGTAGTCGATGAAGCCGTGGCTTTAATCAAGGAACTGCTCAGCGTACCTGAAGGCTATTCAGTCATATTCCTTGGAGGTGGAGCGTCATTGGAGTTCTGTATGGTACCCTATAACTTCCTTATCAAAAAGGCTGCTTACCTCAACACAGGTACATGGGCAAAGAAAGCCATGAAAGAGGCTAAGTTGTTCGGCGAGGTCGTTGAGGTTGCTTCTTCAGCCGATGCCAACTACACCTTTATCCCGAAAGGATGGAGTTGCCCGGACGATGTTGACTATCTGCACATCACCACCAACAACACTATATACGGTACGGAAATACGCAAGGAGCTTGAAGTTGGCGTGCCTCTCATCGGAGACATGTCATCAGACATCTTCTCTCGCCCCGTAGACGTGGCAAAATACGACTGCATCTATGCCGGAGCACAGAAGAATCTCGCCATGGCAGGTGTTACTGTCGTGATAGTAAAGGACGAGAAACTGGGTCACGCTCCACGCCCAATACCCACAATGCTCGACTATCGCACCCACGTTGACAAGGGTTCTATGTTCAACACACCGCCCGTTGTGCCCATCTACAGTGCTTTGGAAACACTGCGCTGGATAAAGAAGAACGGCGGAGTAGAGGCAATGGACAAGCGAGCTAAGGAGCGTGCCGAGATACTGTACGGAGAGATTGACCGCAACAAGCTGTTCCGCGGAACTGTGAAGGAGGAAGACCGCTCAGTGATGAACATCTGCTTCGTCATGAACGACGAATATGCCGAACTGGAAAAACCGTTCTTCGAGTTCGCCACATCCAAGGGCATGGTCGGCATAAAGGGACACCGCAGTGTGGGTGGTTTCCGCGCAAGCTGCTACAACGCCCAGACCATCGAGGGCGTGAATGCGCTCGTTGCGTGCATGAAAGAGTTTGAAGCCGCACACTAACCCCCGGCCAATCACAACAATACAAAGGAAGACTGAAAACCTTTGGCCAGGCTTGCCGTGGCTGCGGTTTCCAGTCTTTCTGCTTTAAGGGTAGTGCAAAGCTACCGTCATAGTGGTGCAAGACCACTCTTGGGGAGGTTCTAAATAATTCCAAGAGTGATTGTATAAGCAACTATTCATACCAAAGAAAACAATAAAAAACAAGAGAAATGAAGAAGATATTAGTAGCAACCGAAAAACCGTTTGCGGCAGAAGCCATCAACGGAATAAAGAAAGAAGTGGAAAATGCTGGCAACCAGCTCGTACTGCTTGAGAAATACACCGAGACAGCTCAACTGCTCGATGCCGTAGCCGATGCAGACGCACTGATTGTACGTTCAGACAAGATTACCCCCGAAGTTCTCGACGCTGCCAAGAACCTGAAAATCGTGGTGCGCGCAGGAGCGGGCTATGACTCTATCGACACCGCTTATGCAAAGGAGAAGGGAATCGTGGTAGAAAACACTCCCGGACAGAACGCCAACGCTGTAGCAGAACTCGTTTTCGGACTGTTGGTGTATGCTGTGCGCAACTTCTATAACGGCAAATCAGGCACAGAGCTTGGAGGCAAGAAGCTCGGTCTGCTCGCTTTCGGCAACGTCGGCCGCAATGTAGCACGCATAGCCGCCGGGTTCGGCATGAAAGTGTATGCCTTCGATGCTTATTGCCCCAAAGAGGCTATCGAGAGCGCAGGAGTTACTGCCGTTGACAGTCAGGCTGAACTGTTCAAGACTTGCGACATCGTGTCGCTGCACATACCAGCCACACCCGAAACAAAGCAAAGCATCGGCAAAGAATTGGTTGGTAGCATGGTCAAGGGTGGCATCCTGATAAACACAGCCCGCAAGGAAATCATCAACGAACCGGAACTTATAGAACTCCTCGCAGAGCGTTCTGACCTGAAGTTCATCACAGACATCAAGCCCGATGCCGACGCTGAATTCGCCAAGTTTGAAGGCCGCTACTTCAGCACACCCAAAAAGATGGGAGCGCAGACAGCCGAGGCCAACACCAATGCAGGTATCGCTGCCGCAAAGCAGATCAACTCATTCTTCGCAACGGGCGACACCAAGTTCCAAGTAAACAAGTAATCCCCAGACAATATGGCAACCGTTAAACCATTCAAAGGCTTGCGTCCTCCCAAGGACCTTGTAGAGCAAGTGGAATCGCGTCCTTACGACGTGCTCAACTCGGAAGAAGCCCGCGCTGAGGCCGGTGACAACGAGAAGAGTCTGTACCATATAATAAAGCCGGAGATTGACTTCGAACCTGGAACAAGCGAATACGACCCGCGCGTCTATGACAAGGCGTCAGAAAACTTCGCAAAGTTTCAGAAGGAAGGATGGCTTGTGCAGGACGCAGACGACCACTATTACATCTATGCCCAGACGATGAACGGCAAAACCCAGTATGGCCTTGTCGTGGGAGCATACGTTAACGACTATCTGAACGGTGTTATAAAGAAACACGAACTGACCCGTCGCGACAAGGAAGAAGACCGTATGAAGCACGTGAGGGTGTGCAACGCCAACATCGAGCCGGTATTCTTTGCCTATCCCGACAATGCAGTGCTGCAAACCATCATCGAAAAGTACGCTGCAGGCAAACCCGAATATGATTTCATCGCCCCTATCGACGGTTTCCGCCACCAGTTCTGGATTGTCAGCGACAAGGCTGACATGCAGACCATCACAGCGGAGTTCGACAAAATGCCCAGCCTTTATATCGCCGACGGCCATCACCGTTCGGCTGCCGCAGCACTCGTTGGAGCAGAAAAGGCCAAACAGAATCCCAACCACACAGGCAAAGAGGAGTACAACTACTTCATGGCGGTATGCTTCCAGGCTTCCCAGCTGACCATCCTCGACTACAACCGTGTGGTAAAGGACCTCAACGGACTCACGTCCGCGCAGTTCCTTGAAGCCCTCAGCAAGGATTTCGATGTGGAAGACATGGGCGAGGACATCTACAAACCGGCTCGTCTGCACGAGTTCTCCCTATATCTCGACCAGCACTGGTTCCGCCTCACAGCTAAGGATGGCACCTACGACAACACCGACCCCATCGGAGTGCTTGACGTGGACATCTCAAGCCGACTGATACTCGACAAGGTGCTCGGCATCACAGACTTGAGAAGCGACAAACGCATCGATTTTGTGGGCGGACTGCGCGGTCTTGACGAACTCAAGCGTCGGGTGGACAGCGGTGAGATGCGCATTGCACTGGCTCTCTATCCTGTCACCATGAAGCAAATCATGGACATAGCCGACAGCGGAAAGATAATGCCGCCCAAGGCTACATGGTTTGAGCCGAAACTGCGTTCTGGTCTCATCATACACAAGCTCGACTAAAACCTACAAAGCAACCAAAGTGGACGACCAGTATAAAACGATAAAGACCATAGGCGAGGGATACTACACCGAGAAACGGAGCAAGTTCCTCGCCTTTGCGCATCACATAGACGACAGCGACGAGGCAAAAGGCATCGTGGCGGAATACAAGAAGAAGTATTTCAACGCCCGCCACGTGTGTTATGCCTACTCAACAGGCATCGGCGAAGCGGCAGCCACCAGAGCCAACGACGACGGAGAACCAAGCGGAAGTGCAGGCAAGCCCATTCTCGGCCAGATAGTGAGCCACGAGATGACAAACGTAATCGTGATTGTGGTGAGATACTACGGTGGTGTCAACCTCGGCACTGGCGGACTGGCCGTTGCCTATAAGACAGCGGCAGCCGAGGCTTTGGAAAATGCGGAGAGCGAAGTAAGGTTGGTGGAAGATACCGTAACCTTCTCGTTCCCCTACCCTATGATGAACAGCGTCATGCGCATTGTGAAGGAAATGGAACCGCGCGTCATAGGCCAGAATTACGACAACACCTGCGAAATAAAGCTGTCAATAAGGAAGTCTGAAGCGCAGATACTAAAGGACAGGCTGGCCAAATTATCCTTTGAATAATTTTGTTTATATAGGAATAATGCCTACCTTTGCATCCACTTAGAGGAAAGTTGGCAGAGTGACCGAATGCGCTGGACTCGAAATCCGGTATACCCCTTTCGGGTATCGGGGGTTTGAATCCCTCACTTTCCGCAACAGAAGAGCCATGTATACTTAATTTGTGTTATATGACTCTTCACAAGTTGATAATCTGCGACTTATGGCGGTCGTTAGATATTTTTGGCAGAGTACATTTATTGCAAATGTCGGCCATTCCGCAGTGTTTTAAGCCAACTTGTGTATCATTTTTGTGCATAGAAAGCGGAGTGCATAAATGATTACAGCAGTTATGATTAGCATCAATTACCAATCGTGCGGAAATGCAAAATTCAGCTTACGATTAAGGCTCTACCAAGATGGAGAGACAAAGTACATCAGTGTTAATAAGTTATTAAAGGGCAAATTGCTCAAACGGCATTGGAACGCCAAGAAGCAGCAATTTACTGCATCAGCTCCTTTCAGCGATGAAAACAATGACATTCTTGTGCAATTCAAACAGAAGTACGGGTCACCTGCAAAAGACGGTTATATATTCCCTATAAGGGATAAGCAGAAGTTAGCTACCCAGACCACTGACAATGGGGATATTAAGCATTTTGTGGGCAGATGCAACCATTGGCTAAAACAACTGGGTGAGAAGATTGGGTGTGATTTTCCCTTACACTGCTATACATTCAGACATACGGCTATAACAAACTACATAAGCAAAGACGTGCCAGTTCTGTACGTTGCCAACATGATGGGTACAAGTGTGGAAAATTGCGAGAAGATATACTACAACAACCAAGGTGATGTTGCAAGCAGAAATAAAGTGTTAGGGGTGACTTCATTCTGAAAGAATAGAGGGCGGCTTGGATTTTCCTTGCCGCCCCTACCCTAAAAACATCTATTTCCCTAACATAATCAATAATTGTAGCGGAGAAAGGACTCGAACCTTTGACCTCTTGGTTATGAGCCAAGCGAGCTACCGACTGCTCCACGATACGATACGATACGACTATTTTCACAAACCGCCGTACATAAACTCCTTACTAAATGAGTAATTCATACATTAATAGTAAAGTTGATAAAAATTCACTCTTTATCACCATCACTTTCTTTTTCGATGAGCTTCTTAATTTCCTTCAGAAGTTCGCCTTTAGCTTTTATTTCAAATATCGGCTTATTGTCCACCGATACGATTAACTTGTCTGATTGATTTTCAATACAGAACCGTTTCAACTTCCATTGTATAAGATTGTAGATTTCGTTTTCAGTGATAATGCGTCTGTCTTCAAGCATTATGTTTGGATTACGCTTTGACACTTTTGCTATGTATGCGTTAAATAACGCTGGACAGATTTTGTAATCTTTTGCTTTCATAGCCTCCTTTTTACTTCCCTGTGCTTCCATAGCCTCCTACGCCTGGAAAAGCCACGCCTATTTGACCCCCGAAGGCAAAGTTGTTTTGACCCCTTAAAATCTTTTTGATTGACC
>CAVGKZ010000072.1:0-16877 GCA_963630025.1 bacterium
ACGGAACCAAACTGAATACTGGTCTCAAAGAACCATAGCACATGATGGACTACTTACTTGCCGATGTAAAAGTAACTTATTTTCAAGCAAATCCGTAGCGGAGGGATGAAAAAATGTTATTTCCCATTTCGCTTAGGGCAGGGCCAGGTGGGGAACTTTATAGTAAGACACTGATTTTTTTAGAGAGCATCAAGCGTTCACATTACTGAACGGAAGAGTTTATGACCGCCCGGCGCAGTCGGGGCAAATGCCTTTCACGACATAGTTGGCCGTGGTCATTTCGTAGCCTACAGGCAGGACGATGGGCGGAATGTGAATGTCTTCGAGACAGGATGTGCGGTGGCAACGCTCGCAGAAGAAGTGTACGTGCATGTCGTCGTCGTCAGTGTCCGAGTGACTCCGGCACAACTCGTAGCGCACGCCTTCGCCCCCGTCCTCAATAGCGTGTACAAGATGGTGGTCGCGAAATAGCGTCAGCGCACGGAAGATGCCCGACTTGTCGATGGTCATTATCTTGCGCTCCAACTCGCTAAGCGACAGTGGACGCTCCTCCTTGGCCAGTACTTTTACCACAACTATGCGGTTGGCCGTCGGCTTTATGCCGTGGCGCAGCAACAGGTCGGCACTTTCGCTCTCGTTCATGCTCGCGTTTGGTTAATATGGATAGGGTGTTTTGTTTTCAGGAAACTTGCCGTTATGCTTGCGGGGCATTGGCATTATGCTTGCGGGGCATTGCCTGTATATTTACAGAACTTGCCGTTATGCTTACGGCAATTGGTATAAGCATAACGGCAAGTTCTCGGCTTTACTTCAGATAGTCTTCGAAATACTGCGTGATGCGCTCGTGCAGGTGCACGCTCTTGTGGCCTCTCATGTTGTGTTCCTCGCCCGGATAGACGAAGAAGTCGGGCTGAGTGCCGGCTTCGGTGCAGGCGTTGATGAACTGCAGGGCGTGCTGCGGCACAACAACGGGGTCGTTCATGCCGATTATTATCTGCAACTTGCCCTTCAGGTCCTTTGCCTTGTTCAGCAGACTGGTCTGCTCGTAGCCCTCGGGGTTGGCTTCAGGAGTGTCCATATAGCGTTCGCCGTACATCACTTCATACCATTTCCAGTCGATGACAGGGCCTCCTGCCACTCCCACCTTGAACACGTCGGGGTAGTTGGTCATAAGAGAGATGGTCATGAAGCCGCCGTAGCTCCATCCGTGAACGCCCATCCTTGTGGTGTCAACGTAAGGCAGGGTCTTCAGATAGGCCACTCCCTGCATCTGGTCCTTCATTTCTTCCTGACCCAAGTGGCGGAATGTGGCCTGCTCAAACTCCAGTCCGCGCTCGCTGGAGCCACGGTTGTCGATGATAAACAGCAGATAGCCTTTCTGCGCCATGTAGGTCTCCCAAGAGCGGCTGGCGTAGTGCCAACGCGCATCGACGTTGCGCGTGCCGGGACCGCCGTAGACGTAGACCACAGTGGGGTACTTCTTGCTCGGGTCGAAGCCTATTGGCTTCACCATACGGTAGTAAAGGTCGGTCTTTCCGTCGGCTGCCTTGAGCTTACCGCACGTGAACTCCGGCACGTTGTAGCCCTTCCATGGGTCGGGAGCGGTGAGCAGCCGTGTGGCCTTGCCCGTCTTGGTGTCAGTAAGGTCTATGTTGCGCGGCACGTCAGGCTCGCTGTAGTGGTCGAACACGTAGGCACCCGACCCGGAAATGATGTCGGTGTGGTGGCCTGAGGCGGCATAGTAGGCAGCATGTACGCCCTTGCCGTTGTCGAGCGGCGTGCGCTTGCCCGTCGAGAGGTTCACTGCGTAGAGGTTGTTCTGTATTGGGCTGGCCTCTGTAGACAGGATAACGGCACTCTTGGTGCGCTTGTTGAAGCCGATAAGGTCAAGCACCACCCACTTGCCGCTTGTCACCTGCTTCAGGAGCTTGCCGTTGGTGTCATAAAGATAAAGGTGGTTGTAGCCGTCGCGCTCGCTTTGCATAAGGAACTTGCTGCTGTCCCAGGGCAGGAAGGTCAGTTGCGCTGCGTCGTGAGTGTATTTGTCGTTGTGCTCGTGCACCAGTGTACGCAGCTTGTCGCCCGTCACAGCGTCGTAGGCCGACAGGTAGCTGTCTGTCTGGTCGCGGTTGAGGTCGGTCATATACACCGTCTTCGAGTCGGGACTCCACGTGATGTTGAAGAAGTAGCGGTCGGTGGGGTCGCCAGCCTTCAGGTAAATGGTCTTGCCGGTGACCAGGTCGTACACGCCAACGGTCACCTTGTGGCTTGTCATGCCTGCCATAGGATACTTGTCAGGCTCGTATGTGGCCTCGCGCTCAAAGGTGTTCACCTGCGGATAGTCGGCCACCATGCTCTGGTCCATGCGGTAGAAGGCCAGACGCTGGCCGTCAGGACTCCAGAACGTACCTTTATATATGCCGAACTCGTCGCGGTGCACCTTCTGCCCGTAGACTATCTCGCGGCTGCCGTCGGTGGTCAGCTGCGTTGTCTTGCCGTTGGCGTCGGTGACGCACAGTTGGTTGTCCCGGACAAAGGCCACTGCCCTTGACGCAGGAGTCCAGTCGCTGTAGGCTTCGTTGGCACACGGCTGCCGCCAAGCCACGGTCTTATTCTCCCAGTCGTACAGTATGCGCTCCTTGCTGTTGCGCAACAGCACGAGCTTCTTGCCGGCATAGGGGAACTTTGCGCCCATTGCTGAGTGCTGGTCCTTGCTGCCCAAGACACTGTTCACCTCGTCGAGCGTGGCAACGGGTGTCTTCTTGCCGGTCTTCATGTCTATTGAGCCGCACTCTTCGGCGTCCTGATACATCAGGCGGTCGCCCCACCACGTCATGTAGATGTTCTTCGGTATACAGTTGTGGTAGTTGGTGCCACCGAAGTTGAGGTCTTCGAGTGTAAACTGCTTCAGTTGTGCTGTCATCGGCATCGTTGCCAAGGCCGTAACGGCCATGATGGCGTATCTTTTCAGTTTATTTGTCATTGTCAAATCTCCTTTCTCCTTTACCAAAGTCGCGGTCGCCGCCACGTCCGCCAAACGGTTTTCTTCCGCCTTGGCGGTCGTAACGCTCACTGGAGCCACGGCTTCCGCCAAACTTGCGGTCATCCCTGCGCCATCCGCCGCGCTCTCCACGGTCGTCACGGCGGTCGCTGCCATATCCCTGACGGTCTCCGCGCTGTCCGAAACGGTCTCCCCGGCGGTCGTCACGTCTGTCGCCTCTTGGTGAGAAGCGGCTGTCCCGACGGTCGTCGTCGCGCCCGTTTCTGAAGTCCCTACCCTCGCGACGGTCTTTGCCGAAGCGCGGTTCGCGGTCGTCCCTGCGCCCCCGGCGGCCGTCAAAGCGGCTGAAGTCTATGGTCTGGAAGTTGAACGAGCGTATGTCCTCCTCGTGGGTTTCCTCCTCGCCCACACGCCTCTTGAACTCGCGGTTCTGCTTGAAGCGGTGCTTCTCGGCCATCTGGCTGCGCTCCTCGTCGGTCTGGACGCTGCCGCCCTCACTCTTGAAGTCGCGCATCTTGCCGTCAAAAATCTGGTACTTGCGGAACTCGCACTCCAGTGAGCCGTTGTATACGGGTATCTTTATGGACGGCTTCAGTCCTATCTTGTCGAAACATTCCTCGCGATAGCTCAATATCCAGGCGTCGTTGTTGAGGAACTGGTGCTTCAGCCGCTCGCCTATCATGTCGTAGGTGTTCAGCAGGTTGGGCGTCGATATGCGCTCTCCGTAGGGCGGATTGGTGACGATGATGCTCTTCTCCTTGGGCTGTGTGAAGTCCTTGAAGTCCTGCTCCTCCACGGTGATGTCTTTGGTGAGTCCTGCTGCCTTGACGTTCATGCGGGCGGTGTTGACGGCCTTTATGTCTATGTCATATCCGTATATGTGGTGGGTGAACTCTCGCTCCTGGCTGTCGTCGTTGTAGATGCGGTCAAACAGTTCGGCATCGTAGTCGGGCCACTTCTCGAAGGCGTACTCCTTGCGGAACACTCCGGGAGCCATGTTGCGGGCTATGAGGGCTGCCTCGATGAGGAGCGTGCCCGAGCCGCACATGGGGTCGATGAAGTCGGTGTCGCCCTGCCATCCGGTCATGAGTATCATGCCTGCAGCGAGCACCTCGTTGAGCGGTGCCTCCACGCTCTCCTGGCGGTAGCCACGGCGGTGCAGGCTCTCGCCGCTTGAGTCGAGCGACAAGGTGCACTTGTCTTCGGCAATGTGCATGTTGAGTCTGATGTCGGGGTTGGCCACGCTGATGTTCGGTCGCTTGCCGGTGTTCTCTCTGAACTGGTCGACGATGGCGTCCTTGACCTTGTATGACACGAACTTGGAGTGGCGGAACTCTTCGGAGAACACCACGGAGTCTACGGAGAAAGTTTTGTTGAGGTCGAGATACTGTGTCCAGTCTATCTTTTTCACCGCTTCATAAACGTCGTCGGCCGACTTTGCGGTGAAGTGGCTGATGGGTTTGAGTATTCTGATGGCCGTGTGCAGCTGGAAATTGGCGCGGTACATCATTTCCTTGTCGCCGGTGAACGACACCATGCGCCGTCCTATCTGCACGTTGTTGGCTCCTAACTGTGTCAGTTCCTTGGCCAAGACGGGTTCCAGTCCCATGAAAGTCTTGGCGATAAGTTCAAATTCCTGTTCCATTTGTTGTTTTGATGTTGGGTTGCCGCCCAGTCGCGTCAACCTTTCTTGTGTATTTTTGTATTTGGTTTGATGTCTTCCGTCACCCAGAGGTTAGCTCCCACCACCGACCCCTCGCCTATGGTGATGCGGCCGAGGATGGTTGCGTTGGAGTATATCACCACGTTGTCCTCAATGATGGGGTGGCGCGGTATGCCCTTTATGGGGTTGCCGTCGTCGTCGAGGGGGAAGCTCTTTGCGCCGAGCGTTACGCCCTGGTAGAGCTTCACGTTGTTGCCTATCACGCAGGTGGCTCCTATCACCACGCCCGTGCCGTGGTCTATGGTGAAGCGGCGACCTATCTGCGCCCCTGGGTGTATGTCGATGCCGGTTTCGGAGTGGGCCATTTCGGTGAGTATGCGCGGTATGAGCGGCACTCCCATGGCGTACAGTTCGTGGGCTATGCGGTAGTTGACCAGTGCCTTTATCACGGGGTAGCACGATATTACCTCTCCGTGGCTCTCGGCTGCGGGGTCGCCGTCGTAGGCGGCAGCCACGTCGGTGGCCAGTGTGCGGCGTATCTGCGGCAGCTTCTCCACAATCTTCAGCGCCACGTCCTCTGCCTTTTCGCAGCGCAGTCCGCTTCGTTCGCAGCCGTCGGCATCGGCGAAGCACATTCCGGCGCGTATCTGGTCGGTGAGCAGCTTGAACAGCCGCTCGGTGTTTACTCCTATATGATAGTGTATGGTGTGGGCGTTTACGGACGATTTGCCGAAATATCCCGGAAACAATATTGCCCTGAGAAGTTCCACGGTTTCCTTCAGAGCCTTGCCCGACGGCAGCGGATTGCCCTCCTGGTGCTGATGGAAAAGACCTTTGAGCGACTCTGCGTCAGCCAGCTTCTCCACTGTCTGCGTGAGCGTGTTTGTTAAGTTTTGAGTGTCCATCTGTCTTGTTTCAAAAGCCGTGAAGCGGTTGCGCTGCAAGCGGAGACCCCTCTATGCATCTTTGCACATAGCGAAACGGGAGGCGAAAGCTGCTGCTCCTTGGCCGTCCGGGCGCAGGCGTAAAGTCTGTGCAAAGATACGTTAAACCCTCGGAATACCAAAGCCTTTGCCTTTGTTTTTAGACGGCGGAACAGTCCTACGGCGTGTTTTCCCGCGTCGTTTCCGCGGGCGTCTTGTTGGCGAGATACATGCCGGCGAGGATGCACGCCGCTCCGATGAGAAAATAGCGGGTGATGGTCTCGTTGAGCACCCATGAGGCGAATATCATCGTGGTGATGGGGTTGAAGTAAACCCAGTTGGTGGCCTTGACGGCTCCCAGCTTGGCGATGCACCAGTTCCACGTCAGGAAGCACACCATCGAGGCGAGGCAGCCCAGGAAGAGCAGGTTGCCGGCCACCTGCGGCCTGGCGAGCGTCTCCACGGAGGGCACGCCGGGGAAGAAGACATAGTAGGGCAGAATGGTGAGCACCCCGTAGAAGAACACTTTCCGGGTGATGAAAGCCGCACCGTAATTGCCGCTCACGGCCTTCATGAGCAGCGAATAGACCGCCCAGCACATGCAGGCTGTAAGGGCCAGGGCGTCGCCTGCGGGGGAGAGGTGGAGCACAAACTTCCCGTTGAGCACCACTATCACCATGCCGGCAAAGGCCAGCAGCGAGCCGGCCAGCTGCACGGGGCGTATGCGCGACGAGTCGCGGTAGACCAGCCTTACGAGCAGTGTGGCAAACAGCGGACACGAGCAGACTATGAGCGAAGTGTTGGTCGTGGTGGTGAAGTTCATGGCTTCGTTTTCGCTCAGGAAGTAGAGCGAGCCGCCCGTGACGCCCAGCAGAGCCATCTTCGCCTCGTCTTTCCATGTGTCGGAAAAGATGCGCTTGTGGTTGAAGCCCAACATCAGGACGTAGGCAATGGAGAACCTGAGCGTGAAGATCATGGCAGGAGAGAGGCCGTTGAGCATGAGCACCTTGGTCGCTACGAACGTAGTGCCCCAGATAGCCACCGTGGCAAACGCCACCAGATGATAGAAATATACGCTGTTCTTTCCCACGATTTACGCTGTGTGCCGGTTTCTTTGCTAATACAGTGCAAAGTTAAGGCATTTTCTTATACTACCCAAAAGTTTTCGCGTTAAATGCCGTTTGCATAAGCCACCGCAAGCGTTAATAAACAAACTGTGCCAACGAGGAAGTCTGGATATATCGGCGAGCGGTTCTCAATGAGGCAACGGACACCTGAGGAGGGGAAGCATTACAAATTACAAATTACAGTGAAATATTTTTTCTGTAAGCTTAGTAGTATTTAGATATACCTTATTATATACATATACATTAATAAATGACAAAGGGAAGTGAGGCGATGAAGAGAATTTTCGTCTGTAATTTGTAATTTGTAATGCAGAGGGCGGTGTGAGAGTCTTCTTTTTTTGTGCGGCATCTTCGAAGCCAACGTCCCCTCCATCCGCATATAGCCCCATGTTCCGCCAAGCTTCGTGTGGGGCGCTGAGATGCAAGCTCTTTTGAGATTAAGATGGCAATGTTATTCATCCACACATTTAACGGAAGAACCGTTTCTTGAGCGTTTTCTGTTTGATAGAAAAAAAAGAAAAAATCTTATGTTAATTTTCAACTGACAACGAAAAGCCTCACAATATTTGCGGCGGTTTCTTTCGGTTGGAGTTATTCATGCCTCAAGAAATCATATCGATTTTTGCCAAAGACAGCATACATTTTGGGCGAAAATATACGCTATCTTTAAGCAAAATTGCGCACGCAACATTTCCGCCAAGCCTTTTGTGGTCTCTTCTTGCGGTTTCGTGGCGGTTGAAAGAAAGCTTCTATTGCCACTGAGAATATCCGCTTTTCTCGGTGTATTGCCTATTTTTACACACAAATCTCGATATTACAGCCGCTTTTCTCGGCAAATACAATGGATATTCAATGTTTATACTTATTTTTGCACCTCATTTATCAATATCATAAAAAAAAATGAAAAGAAGTCTACATTTTATTTATGCAGTACTGCTGGCTCTGCTGCCACTGGCCGCCCATGCCGACACGTGGTCGTTTGAGTGGAGCAAGAGCCACACAGAGGCCGGGGCGCAAGGCTTTTACAATTTCGGCACATCGTACGTAGAGCAAGATGCGTACACCACAGAGCTTAACGGCATCTCGTGGAGCATCGCTTCAGACGGTACGAAGAAGTATGCCTATGTTGCCAAGAACGGGCAGACGATAGGTTCGGCAAGCGAACCGTCGACCCACACGTCGCTTTGGACAACGTCGTTCACGGGCAAGATTACCGCAGTGCGCGTGCAGTGCCGCACGGCAAAGGCGGGAAGCGAGGCCGACCTTACCGTTAAGGTCAACGGTACAGGCTACACCTGTGGCGAATCGGCTGCAGCCGCAATGACTGAAACTCTCGCCGAATACGCTTTCACTGCAGCCGACGGAGGCCAAGAGGGCAAACTGGAGATTTGCATTGACCCGACATCGGAGCAGAAGGGTGTGCTATATATCAAGAAAGTAGAAGTTGACTACGAGCCGATAGTGTCTGCCATAACAGCACCAACGTTCACACCCACAGGAGGCACTTACGATGCGCCGCAAACAGTGACCATGACCGCAGAAGGACTGGCCGACGGCACATACACCATATATTATACCACCGACGGTTCGAACCCGCGCTTGCCCGACGGCACACGCAAGGCTTATGCGGCGCCGGTGGCAGTGGACACAAACGTGCTGCTGCGCGCCACGACTGCCGTGGGCGAAGAACAAAGTGCAGTGGCCGAGGCATCTTATGTGATACGCAAGGAAGCATATCTCAGTTTCTACAAAGACAGTATCGGCCTCGTTAGCGGTGCTGACGGCTACGCCGACCTGCTCAACCCCAACAAACTGTCGCCCATAACATACAAGTCGTCTGACTGGAGTGTGTGCTCTGTTGACGAGTATGGCAGCCTCGCTTCGTCATATGTGACGGAGACCAAGACCGTCGCCATCACGGCTACATTCGCCGGAAACAGCGAGTTCAAGCCAGACACGGCCACAATGAAGGTGACAGTGGTGGCCAAGGACCCGCTGAAGACACCCGTCGTATCACCGCTCGGCGGCACATATAATGCACCGGTTGAGGTGACTGTGGCCACCGACGATGACAACGCCGTCACAGTGTGGTACTCGACAACGGCTAAAAGCGTCGACGAGTTCCGAGAGAGCGACAATACCGAGAGCAAAGTGGTAGAGGGAAAGACAGCCACATTGACCATCGACAAGACCTGCACGCTGTATGTGATGACCCGCGGATACAATACCGAGAGCGAAGTGGTGACAGCTGACTTCACAATCAACGAACCGCTGAAGGCCGGCTTCACCACCGACAAGGCCGCAGTGGCCTACTACGACCAGGAGTTCAACTCTTCTGACGAGATGACCGACTGGACCGTCGGTACGGGATGGACACTGAAGAACAAGAACTTCGCCTCTGTGAAGAGCGACGACGTGTCCTCGCTGTACATATCTTACAATGGTTCCGGCACATCGCAGCTCGCGAGTCCCGAAATCACCGTGCGCGAGGGCAGCAGCGTTGAGTTCTACGCCTACTTCGAGGCAAACTTCCTGATATATGGCAAGTGGACATTCAGCGTGGTTGACGCAGAGAGCGGCGACAAGACAACACTGTTCAACGTGTTCGACTGGGCGCAGAGCGTGGCCTACAATACCCCCAACTGGAACAAGTTCTCGTTTGACCTCGCAGCATACGCTGGCAAGAAGGTGCAGTTCGTGTTTGACTATCCCTTCGGCGGCGAGGACTTGGCAATAGACGGCTTCCGCCTTGTGCAGCAAGACGAGTCGGCAGCCGAGAGCATCAACATATTCGAGGGCGAGAGCATACAGTTCAAGAGCACCTCCACAGGGTCGCCCGAGAGCGTGGAGTGGACTTTCGAGGGCGGCGACATCGCCACGTCGACCGACGAGCAGCCCACCGTGAAGTACGACAAGGCCGGAACCTACGGCGTGACGCTCACCGTAAAGCGCGGCGACGAGACTGACCAGCTTGAGCGCACGGGCTTCGTGGTTGTGGCACAGAAGGCTCCCACCGCCATCATCGGACTGCCCGAAGAGGGCTACGAGTCGCCATTCGTGGGAGTGTTCATACCAACGGGCGTGCCCGTGACGTTCCGCGACCTGTCGACGGGCAACCCGACAGAGTGGAAATGGACATTCCAGAACACCGACATCACGTCGAGCGCCGAGCAGAACCCCACCGTCACCTATGTTGACAAGGGCCGCTTCAGCGTGGGACTCACCGCCGGCAACGCCGCCGGACAGTCTAACGACATCCTGCAATATGCCATTCAGGCCGGAGGGGCGCAAAACGTGTGGAACATATCCATGGACGAGAACTCCAGCCTGGAGCAGGTGCAGCTGGGCTGGTATGGCAACTACGCCGGCACCAACTGGCTCGGCATCGACCGCTTTGCCGAGAAGTACAAGGCACCGCTGGCCACGGCCACGATAGACAGCGTGTGCGTATACTTCGCATCCGTGACAACGGTGTCGCCCGACTCTGTGATAAGGCTCACCGTGAACGCCGTGGCCGACAACGGACAGCCGGGCGAGGTGCTGGCCGAGGCTGGTGTGAAGGTTTCCGACCTGGCATACTCCGACGATGACTATCTCGCCACGGTATTCCACCTCGACAAGAGTGTCACACTGGAGAAGGGTCAGGAGTTCTTCGTGGCCGTCGGCCCGTTCCCCAACAACAGTCTCGACGTGTCGCCCTACACCAGCGACGACATCGCAATATTCTGCCACCGCCGCGACATTGGCGGCAAGAACACCGCATGGCACTATCTTGAGGACCAGGACGACTACGGCACCGGTCTCGGCACATGGCAGTGGGTGGAAAACACCGACGACCCGTTGTCAATGGCCATAGCCCCCGTGGTGACCTATGATGCCATAGTGACCGCAGTGGACGCTCCCTCTGCAGTGGCAAACCGCACCGCAGCGGCTGGCATATACACCCTCGGCGGACAGCGCGTGGCCACTCCGGCCAAAGGCCGCGTATATATCGTGAAGCAAGCCGACGGCAGCTGCAAGAAAGTGATGTGGAAGTAACGAAGACACAGACAAAATCCAAAAGCCGCAGGGGAGCAATCTTCTGCGGCTTTTTGTTATAGGCCAAAATGCAAATGTGCGATTGTCAAAATCGCACCAAGTTATTCTTTGAACATTGCTTATTACTTTGTTGTCCCTGAAATCTCCAACTTTCTTTTGCAATGTTTTCCCCTCCATTTCACATTACTTAGGTTTTGCTCCGCTGCCGTTTACAAATAAAATTCGTAATTTTGTTGCGTTTCAGAACAAATGGCAAAAGAATGGAAACATCAATCAAGCAGATAGGCGAAAGGCTCAAGGGTCTGCGCGAAGTGCTCGACATCCCGGCCGAAGAGGTGGCCGAACTGTGCGGAATATCGCTCGACCACTACCTGAAGATAGAGTCGGGCGAAGCCGACCCCTCGGTGTACCGCCTGTCGAAGATAGCCAAGCGCTATGGCATTGCACTCGACGTGCTGCTGTTTGGCGAAGAGCCGCGCATGAGTGCCTACTTCCTCACGCGCAAAGACCAGGGACTCGGCGTGGAGCGGCGCAAGGAATACAAGTACCAGAGCCTGGCCAGCGGATTTCGCGGACGCAAGGTAGACCCATACATGACGCAGGTAGACCCGCTGCCGGAGGGCGAAACATATCACAAAAACTCGCACGACGGACAGGAGTTTGACTACATCGTCGAGGGCGAAATGGAGCTGACCATAGGCGAGAAGGCGATGGTGCTCCATCCCGGCGACAGCATCTACTTCGACGCGTCGCAGCCCCACTGCATGAAAGCTCTCGGCGGAAAGCCCGTAAAGTTTCTCGTCGTGGTCATTTGACCGCGCATTATTCAGGACACAAAAACGACAATGATAGAAAGATTTCTTACGCAGACCTCCTTCTCTTCACAGGAAGACTACCGACGGAACCTGCACTTCATAATACCCGACAACTTCAACTTCGCCTACGACGTGATGGACGTTTGGGCGGAGCAGCAGCCCGACAAACTGGCTCTGCTGTGGTCGGACGAGAGCGGCGAGTGCCGCCGGTTCACCTTCGGCGACCTGAAGAGGGACACCGACCGCACCGCAGCCTACTTCCAGCAGTTGGGCATAGGGCGCGGCGACAAGGTGATGCTCATACTGAAGCGCCGCTACGAGTTCTGGCTCTCCATGCTCGCCCTGCACAAGTTGGGGGCTGTGGCCATACCGGCAACGCACATGCTCACCAAGCACGACATCGTATACCGCAACACGCGCGCAAGCGTGAAAGCCATCGTTTGCGTGGGCGAGGACTATGTGCTCCGGCAGATTGAGGACGCCATGGCCGACAGCCCAACGGTGGAGGTGCTGGTAAGCGTAGGCCCGAGCGTCCCGCAGGGGTTCCACGACTGGCACAGGGAGTGGAGCGCAGCACCGGAGTTCCGCCGTCCCGACTTCGTCAACGGCAACAGCGACACCATGCTCATGTACTTCACCAGCGGCACCAGCGGCGAGCCGAAGATGGTGGCTCACGACTTTCTCTACGCCTTGGGACACCTCACGACGGGAGTGTTCTGGCACAACCTCGGCCAGGACAGCATACACCTCACCGTGGCCGACACGGGCTGGGGCAAGGCCGTGTGGGGCAAGCTGTACGGACAGTGGTTTGCCGGAGCGGTGGTGTTTGTCTACAACCACGAGAAATTCACCGCCGACAAAATACTCAGACAGATAGAGAAATACCGCATAACGTCGTTTTGCGCACCGCCCACGGTCTACCGCTTCATGATACATGAGGATTTTTCCAAGTACGACCTGTCGTCACTGCGCTATTGCACCACAGCCGGCGAGGCTCTGAACCCAGCCGTGTTCGACCGGTTTCGCGAACTTACGGGCATAACCCTGATGGAAGGCTTCGGCCAGACCGAGACCACCATGACGCTGGGCACCATGCCGTGGAACAAGCCCAAGCCCGGAAGCATGGGACTGCCCAATCCGCAGTATGACATCGACCTCGTGAAGCCCGACGGCACGCCGTGCGAAGACGGCGAAAAGGGCGAGATAGTGGTGCGCACCGGCTCGATGAAGCCAATCGGACTGTTCAAGGAATACTACCGCGACGAGGAGCTGACCCGCCAGGCGTGGCACGACGGAGTGTACCACACGGGCGACGTGGCCTGGCGCGACGAAGACGGCTACTACTGGTTCGTGGGGCGCATAGACGACGTGATAAAGAGCAGCGGCTACCGCATAGGGCCGTTTGAGGTAGAGAGCGCGCTGATGACCCACCCCGCAGTGGTGGAATGTGCCATCACGGGCGTGCCCGACGACATACGCGGCATGGTGGTCAAGGCCACCGTGGTGCTGGGCAAGGCGTGGAAAGACAAGGCCGGCGACACACTGGTCAAGGAGCTGCAGGAGCACGTCAAGCGCGAGACCGCGCCATACAAGTATCCGCGCATCATAGAGTTTGTGGACGAACTGCCCAAAACCATCAGCGGCAAGATCAGACGCGTGGAAATACGCGAAAAGGACAACGGCAAATAGCCATTTTTACCCCAGTCAACAGAATGAGAATAATAATAAAGGTGGGCAGCAATGTGCTCACGCGCAACGACGGCAAACTCGACGTCACGATGATGTCGGCCATAGTGGACCAGCTCGCCTGGCTCCACGCCTCGGGCCACGAGGTGGTGCTCGTTTCGAGCGGCGCTCTGGCCTGCGGACGCGGCGAGCTTAGGGTTGACCACAAGCTCGACAGCGTAGAGCAGCGGCAACTATTCTCCGCTCTCGGACAGGTAAAGCTCATCAACCGCTACTACGACCTATTCCGCGACTACGGAATACACGTGGGACAGGTGCTGACCATGAAGGAAAGCTTCGCCACGCGCCGCGAATACCTCAACCAGAGGGCTTGCATGGAGGTGATGCTCGCCAACGGAGTGGTGCCGATAGTCAACGAAAACGACACCATCAGCGTCACCGAGCTGATGTTTACCGACAACGACGAGCTGTCCGGGCTTATCGCCTCGATGATGAACGCCGACGAGCTGATTATCCTGAGCAACATCGACGGCATATACGACGGTTCTCCATCGTCATCAACGTCGAAGGTCATAGCCACGGTTGCGCCCGACACCAGTCTCGACGGCTGCATCCGTCAGGAGAAGAGCGGCTTCGGTCGTGGCGGCATGGTGACAAAGTGCGGCATAGCCCGCCGTGTGGCCGCCGAGGGCATACGGGTAATCATAGCCAACGGACGGCGAAAGGACATAATAAAGGACTTGATGGAAAGGCCGGACAGCGTGGTCCACACCGAGTTTACGCCAAGTCCAGACGCAGCACCGGCCATGAAGAAGTGGATAGCCAACAGTGCCAGCTTCTCCAAGGGGCGCATCTGCGTCAACGCAAAGGCCGCCGAAACGCTGCGCGGCGACCGTGCCGTGAGTCTGCTCATGGTGGGCGTCACATCGGTGGAGGGCGACTTTGAGGAGGGCGACATCGTCACCGTGGTTGACGACAAGGGCACTCCGCTCGGCATGGGGCGCAGCGGCTACAGCCGCGACGAGGCTTCAAGGCTGATAGGCAAGCACGACGTGAAGCCCGTCATACACTACGACTACCTGTATACATATTAATAAGGTATAGAGAATCACCCGTTTTGGAGTTTCTATACACACAACCGAGGCAAAGAACATGGGCAATACAGACATATTCAAGCGTGCAAAAGCCGCAAGCAACGGACTTGCACAGATTAGCGACCAGAAGCGCAACGAGGTGTTGCAGGCCGTAGCAAAGGCGATAACGGCCAATACAGAGCGACTGCTCAAGGCCAACGCTCTCGACCTGGAGCGCATGGACAAGAACAATCCGCTCTACGACCGGCTGCAACTCACCCAGAAAAGGCTTGAGGGCATAGCTTCAGACATGATGAACGTCAGCCGTTTGCCATCGCCGCTGGGGCATATCACCAAGGAAAGAACGTTGCCCAACGGCTTGAAACTGCGCCGCGTCAGCGTGCCGTTTGGCGTGATTGGCATGATATACGAAGCCCGGCCTAACGTAACCTTCGACGTTTTCTCCCTTTGTTTCAAGAGCGGCAACGTCTGTGTGCTCAAAGGAGGTGCCGACGCCGACTGTTCCAACCGCGAGAGCGTAGCTCTCATACGCGAGGTGCTGGCCTCTTGCGGCGTAAATCCGTCGGCGGTGGAACTGCTGCCGGCCACGCATGAGGCCACTGGAGACATGCTTAACGCCGTGGGCTACATCGACCTTTGTATACCGAGAGGCGGACGCAAGCTCATCGACTTTGTGCGCGACAATGCCCGGGTACCTGTAGTGGAAACCGGAGCAGGTGTGGTACACGCTTATTTCGACAAGAGTGGCGACGTGGAAATGGGCGCACGCATCATAAACAACGCCAAAACACGGCGCGTCAGTGTGTGCAACGCTCTCGACTGTCTCATCATCCACCGCGACCGTCTGGCCGATTTGCCGAGCCTTTTGGCACCGTTGGCCGACAGTAACGTTGCCATCTATGCCGACGCGGCGGCCATGGGCTACCTGCAGGATTATCCCCTTGCCTCTCTCGTCAGCGGCGACGCTGAGGAGAAGGTGTACGGAACGGAGTTCATGGACTATAAACTTGCCGTGAAAACAGTGGCCTCTCTCGATGAAGCTCTGGCACACATAGCCAGCTACGGGTCGGGACACAGCGAGAGCATCATCACCTCCGACGAGCCTGCCGCCAGGCGCTTTCAGGCTGAAGTTGACGCAGCCTGCGTGTATTGGAACGCTCCGACAAGCTTCACCGACGGCGCACAGTTCGGTCTTGGCGCCGAGATAGGCATCAGCACACAGAAGTTAGGACCTCGCGGACCTATGGGTCTTGAGGAAACAACCACCTACAAATGGCTGATAGACGGCAACGGACAGGTGAGAGAGTGAAGAACGAAGAACAAAGAACGAAGAATTGAGATGAAGAAGCCGATAGCTTCTGAATGAAAATCAGATATTTTCAGAGCGAAGAAACCGACGGTTTCACAAGTCAACTGACACATTAACCTATATAAAACACAAAGGAGAAAATTCATGGCAATGGAGAAAACATTGGTTTTGCTGAAGCCTTGCACACTGCAGCGCGGCTTGGCTGGAGAGATAATCAGTTTGTTTGAGAAGAAGGGACTGGTGATTTGCGGCATGAAAATGATGCAGCTCACCGACAGTTTGCTTGATGAGCACTACGCTCACTTGAGCGGCAAACCGTTCTTTCAGCAGATAAAAGACTCGATGATGGCAGCACCTGTGGTGGCTCTGTGCCTCTCCGGAGTGGACGCAGTGGCCACAGTGCGCACAATGGCAGGTGCAACCAACGGCCGCAATGCTGCTCCCGGCACCATTCGCGCCACGTATTGCATGAGTTTTCAGGAGAACATCGTGCATGCATCTGACACTCCCGAGAGTGCCGCAGTGGAGCTTAAGCGCTTCTTCCGCGACGAGGAAATCTTCGAGTGGCGCCCAGACCACTTCTCAAGCCTGTATGCGGCCGACGAATTTTAACAGAATACGGGCGTAGCCTGGACGGCTTTATTCGGGGAAGTAAGGCGCTGCGTCCTCTACCTCAGCACTGTTGTAAGGCTTAGTTGGCGCTGCGTCCCCCTCAAGTCAAGAGTCAAACAATCTGTCTCGGACAGGGACGCTGCGCCTACTATAGGCAGTCGCCCCTGCTTGTTAGCCATGAGCCGCACGGGCAAACTTCGGTCTCTCTGAGGCCAAGTTGCCAATGGCATTCATCCACGCATTTAACGGAAGCCCCTTTTCCTTCCTGTGTAGAGTGCAGCCAGCATTGTGCAAAGGGCGGTTCTATAAATTACCACCTAAAAAAATAACGGAACTTCACAGCCCCGTTATATTTTACCATAAAAATTACTAACCAAAACTATTACTAACTAAAACTGTTTTTATTGTTTATCGTGCATGACCGGCCTGTATGATGGCCGAGTCTCTCACCTGTTTTCGCTGCAAAGATACACATAAAAGTGGGATTAATAATGTTATATCGTCCGTTTTACCGTGTTATTTGTTCACAAAAGAACGAAAAAGGTGCAATTTATGGGTCACTTGCAAAAGCGTGTGGCAAGCTCAACACAATAAAACTCCCAATAGTAC
>CAVGKZ010000073.1:0-53064 GCA_963630025.1 bacterium
TAACAAACAACAAAACAACATGGGTTACGTTTTGCCGTCTTTTGGACTCTTTTCGGTTCATATCGCCACCTCGTTCGGTCGTAATGCTCGCATTGCTCCCTTACTCGCTGACGATATGTACTCGGAAATAGTCTCAAAATCCAGCAAAGCTAATTTATAGAACCCACCTAAAGAGAATAAGTTCCAAATACCTCAAAAAGGCTGACTTTTTCAGTACCCTCGACACCGTACCTCCTATGGCTGCGCTTGACTATTCGGCACTTTTTCTCTCCTTGCGTTTGCGCTTTATTTCGGCCAAGCGGGCAAGGGCGTGGTGACGCGAACGGATAATCTGGTTGCGGTATACTGCACAGGCAAGCAGAAAATAGACTACAGTCTGTATCCATAGCGCACGGTATTCCACAAGAACATCGTCGAGCGTGGCTCCCATGGAGTTGACCCTGACGTAGGCTCTAACGCCGAATGTTGACGGAAACAGACATGCTACGGTTTTCCAGAAGTCGGGTATGTTACTCTGTGGCCACGACACTCCACTGAGAAACAACAGCGGCACAGATGAGAACACCACAAGCAGCATCACGTTTTCGCGGTAACGTATCATGCAAGACAGTGTCAATCCGAAGAATATGCAAGCAAGAACGTATGGAAACAAGACTGCGAGGAGTGCGGATGGACTGCCGATACAGACGAAGCTGAACAGGCGCGGCACTATGACGGCAAGGTAGGTGGCGAGTATGGCATAAATCATAAAGTAGCACATCGACTTGCCGAACACTATGCGGAAGATGCCCTGGTAATGGCGACTGATTGGCACAAGGTCGCGGTAGCGGTTGTTTTCACGTGCCGTACCAGCCGACATTCCTATGCCAAGCAACAACGTCTGCTGGATGATGAGCATAAGCACAGCGGGCAGCACAAACGAACCGTAACCGCCAGCGGGATTGAACATAGGAACCTCGTCGAAGGCCAAAGGTTGGGTGGTTATCTGATCCTCGCGGTCGGTCTTGTTGCCGGCAAGCGAGGTCTGTATGTGAGCATTCATGTCCATGCTCACTGCGTTGGCGGTCTGATAGATAGCCTTGTAGTTGAGCATTACGCTCATGTCGCAGTATACGCCCACTACGGTCTGCTGTCCACGGTTGAGACGTGTGGCGAAATCGGGCGGCAAGCGGTATATTCCGTTCACCTCACGACGCTCCATCATACCCTTGGCAGTCTCCATATCGGCGGCGAAGGCTGCCACTTTCACGTCGGGCGAAGCGTCGCAGTGTCTGACAAACTCACGGCTCAGTGCACTGTGGCTTTCGTCTACAACAGCCACAGATACCTCGTGCACCACTTCGTTGTTGTATATCCAAGAGTAGAGCAAGGGATAAGCTAAAGGAACGAGCAGGACAAACATGAGTACTCCCTCGTCGTGAAGCACTGTCTTCAGTTCCTCGATCCACACGAGGCACGTGTCCTCTATGCTTTGCAGGATTTTTTGTTTTAAGCCTTTCATGTCTGTCGTATGCTTATTGTGCTTGTTTCTACTTGTTGTTCGATTGGTTGTTTCCCTTATGGAGCTTTTCTCGTTGCTACTTTAGCCTTTCGGCCTTTTGCTATGGGATATAGACGTATTTGAGCATGGCGTTTTTCATCTTGTGGAGCACTGGCAGTGGCAGCAGCATAAACACCAACAGTGCGGCAAGGTGTGGCAACGCTCCCTGTATGGGGTAGCCGTTGAGCACCGTTGTCTCATATATTATAAAGTAGTGGCGCAACGGAAACAGCCATGACAGCCCCTGCAACTCCGCATCCATATTGGGTACAGGAAACGCCGAACCCACTATTGAGAAGCTAAGCACAGCCCAAAGAGAACAGATGCTCATGGACATACGCAATGAGGGCAATAGTCCGAATGCGAACACACCGAAGCACTGTGCCGGAAGCACCATGAGCAAGGCAAGTATGACCAACGATGCTGTTCCTCCGTGGTGAGGGAAGCCAAGAATACCGAACACGTAATAGGTGTAGACCAATGCCAGCGTGATGAACACCGCAGTCTGCGGCAGTAGTTTGCCTGTGAGAGCCACCACAATATTGTTGCCCGCAGTAGCGAGCCAGTTCTTTGAGCGTCCGAATTTCAATTCGGTACCTATGGAATAGGCGGTGACTAAGAATATGAAAAGCATCATCACTCCCGGCACAAGCATGGTCGAGAGATAAACATTGTAGTCGGTCCAGGGATTGGAAATCTGGTGCAAATCAATCTTTATCGGTTGCAGAAACGTCTGCGTCTGCGCATCGGTCATGCCCTTGGCACGCAGTGTGGCCTGTCCAACGGCTGCCGAACCGAGCGTGGCCACGGTTTTAAGGTCGCGGAATACCAGGGCACCGGCCGTAACCGATGTCATTGAATAATAAAAGGAAATCTTTGGTCTACGGCTTGACAGCAGCTTGTCGGTCATTCCCTTGGGCATATACAGAAAGCCATATATCTCTCCTCGCTGCATGGCCTGGCGTGCTTCCGCCACAGAAGGATAGTGAGCTACAATCTTTGATGTTTGGAAAGCGTCAAGCCTACGCGTCAGTGCTCGCGACGTTGCCGAATTGTCAAGGTCTACCACACCGACTGGCATCTCCAATGGCTGACCGTCGTCCATCATGGAGGTGAAGAACACTGCGACCAACACAGGGAATACCACCATACAGAACCAGTATATCGGGTTCTTCAGCAGTATGCAGCACTCTCGTTTGGCCACCTCAAATGTATTCCGCACTATATCTTTCATCTGACCTCTGTGGTCTTAGTTCTTCTGACTTATGTAGTCTAATATTCTAAAACTAACGCCGTTTAGTCTTTCTTTATAACAAGCGACATTCCTGGACGCAGGCCATCAACCTTGCCAACGGGACGGGCTTTCACCTCAAAGGTCTTCAAGTCATACTGTCCGTTGGCCTTTGTGGCTTTCCAAACGGCGTAGCTGCCTTCGTCTTTCATGTAGTACACTTTCATGCGCACCGTCTTGTTGAACGCAGGGACGAAAGTTTCAAACTCCGAACCCACTGCCAGCGAGCCTAACTGGTCTTCGCGCACATTGAAGACACCCCACATATCGCTCATCACAGATATGGACATTATAGGAGAACCTGTACCTACCAGTTCGCCAACCTTAGGATATATGTCGCTTACCTCACCGTCCATCTGCGCCACCTGTACGGTTTCATTGATGTACGAACCTACTTCTGCCACGGCACCCTTAGCTCTGTTCACCTGTGCCTCCGAAGCCATTTTCTCTTCACGGCGCGCTCCGTTGCGGGCCATGTCGTATTGGCTCTGCGCAGCCTTCACCTGTGCCTCCATAGCCTTGTAGTTGGCCAGAGCTTCGTCGCGCTTCTGTGCGCTCATTACGCCCTCGTCAAACAGTCGTTGCACACGGTTGTACGACTTTTGGGCTATCTCCAGTCCGGCCTTAGCCTGCTGCAACACGGAGTATGCACCGCGTATCTGTTCCTCGCGGGCACCCTTCTTTGCCATTTCGCTCAGTGCTGCAGCGGCATCTTCCGCACTGCGAGCCTGTGTCATCTTGGCCTTTACGTCGGGAGCGTCGATTATGGCCAGCGTGTCACCGGCTTTCACGAAATCTCCCTCCTTCACTCTTATCTCAAGTATTCGTCCCGGCACCTTGCTTGACACCCGGTATTCTGTCACGTCCACTTGTCCCTGTATCACTTCAGGCTCGTGCCCGTAAGCGAAGTATCCTATTATTGCGACTGCCACTATCACGGCGGAGAATCCGGCCACCGCGAGCAGTATATTGCTGTGTTGCGATTTTGCTGACATGGTAAATGTAGTATGGTTGTGTGTGATTATGATTTCTGTGTGTATCTACGTCTCTCTCTTTACACTATTGTACCGTTCCGAGAGCCTTGCGCAGACTTGTTTGGCTCAGCTTGGTTTCGATTTCAGCGTCTATCTTCTGCGACTGCGCCTGAAGCCAAGCTGTCTGCGCCTCCATTACTGCGGCCAACTGCACTACGCCCTCCTTAAATCCCAGATTGGCGCACCTCAGGTTTTCCTCCGCACGGTCTGTGCTGATGCGTGCCTGCGACAGTTTCTTCTCGGCCTGTCCCACTCTTAACGAGCTTTGGTTCACTTGCAGAGTCGCCAGTTCGTTGGCCTCTTCATATTCTAGTGTGGCTATGGCTGTTGCGTTCTTTGCCGCACGTATCTTGTAGGCCACATCACCCCAGTTGAATATGGGCACTCTTACGAGTACACCTATGTTCCATGCGCCTCCGAACTTCTTCTGAAAACCGTTATAAACGTTGGGATTGCTGACAGAATATCCGCCGATGAGCATCACCTGCGGCAAACCTTCAGCCCTAATCAGGTTGACTGCCTGCTTGCCCATATCCACAGTATTCTGCAGCATCTTCAGTTCCGGACGGGCATCCGGTGTAGACAATTGCGGTATTGTGGTGTCGGAGCCGGTCATAGTCAGAGAGTCTGTATCCTCGTCGGCCAGTTTGATGTTCTCGTCGAGCGGCAGTCCGCAGCGTTGGCACAGCAACATCTTGGCCAAAGTCAGTCCGTCGTTCACCTGTGTGAGCGTCATTTCGGCCTCGTTGGCCTTTACGCTCACCGTCAGTCCGTCCGACCGTGTGGCTACTCCCTCCTTTATCATCTTGTCGACATCGGAGTCGAGCTTCTTTATCAACGTGAGATAGCTTTCAGCCAACCGTTTCTTATGGGTCAGCGACACCACAGTCCAGTAGGTCTGTTCTATGTCATACACCGTCTGTTGCCTCTTGGCTTCGCCCGAGTTTGCTGCCATCTTTTCACCCAAGTCGGCCATACGGTTGGCTGCGGTGATGGCTCCACCCATGAACACAGGCTGCGTCACCGTGATTGATGCTGCGAAGATGTTGCGGGTGTCGGTACGGAAAGCGTCTACGACCGACTGTCCCTTGGCGTTCAATGCCTGTTGGGCTTCGCCCAGCTTATCGCCCATTTGGCTCATTACCTGATCGGTTGATGTGCCGAACGACGAGAGCACTCCGTCAAAGAGAGCCTTTTGTTCTGGTGTTATACTCGCGCCAATGTTCTGCAACCCCGATGTCACTCCGGCAAAAGCCGTGGTTCCGATGTTGCTGAACATGGTTTTCTGCGCATCGTTCAGCAGAGATATTTCCTTGCTGGTATACAGGTATCCGCCCGTAGCTGTCACATGCGGCAGGTATTTTGTGCGCGCCGCCTTCCTCACGTTGGCGGCCATTTCCTGCTTTACCCGTGCCACGGCCATCTGCTTGTTGCCGTTGAGCGCCATGGCTCGGCAACTGTCGAGTGTAAGCACCCGCTGCGCCATGGCCCCCGAAGGTATGCTTGCAGCTACGGCCAGCAGTAGAATTGCGCTGTTCCTCATCTTATATTAAAGTGTTTGAAATCATTTCTGGAAGGCAAAGCTACGTGAGCCTATCATGTTGCCGTCAGCGAAGATGCTTACGGTGTACGTGCCTGCGCTAAGGTATTCGCCCACCTGCCAATAGGTGGTCACGGCAGTCTCTTCGCCCGAGTATTCTATCGCCTTTTTCATAGAGTAGGCTATGTTGCGGTTTTCATAAGCAAAAGTACCGCCACCGTTAAGAGCGTCACCCGTAGGTGTTGTTATCCTTACATATAATGTGCGCGTACCGTTCTGCGCTGTAACATTACGAGCTATGCGGAACGACACCTCTATACTCTTGCAATCTTTTATCTTCTTCACCGGTTTGCCGTTCTTCTTCTTTGCAATCATGTTTATACCGGTTGCATCGAGCTGTGCTGCGATGGCAACTTTCTGCGACAATGAAGCCTTTTCATTGCTCAGTCCCTCTATCTGCTTTGTAGCCGTGGCGTATTCGCCCTTCATCCTTGTGTTCTCAGCTTTTAGGCTCTCGTTCAGTCTGTTCAACGAGTCAATCTGCAGTACGTAGCTGCGCAGTACTGAACGCACTGTGGCCAATTCCTTCTTCAGTCGTGCTATTTCGCGTGCATCGGAACTCTTAACGCTCTTCAACTCCTCAAGCAACTTCTGTGTTTTCAACTGTTCCTGTGTCAGTTGCGCCACTATCGAGTCGTTGTTTATCTGCGTTTTCATCTCGCTGTACTGCCTGGCAAACTGTTCGTACTCGTTTTCCATTTCCTTTTTGTCGAGTGCAGCCAGTTCCTTCATGTCCTCATTGGCCTGTTTTTGCTTGTTGAGATTCACTGCGAGCCACGCAATTCCGCCAGCCAACAGCACTATTACTATGGCAAGTGGTATGATAATCTTCTTGTTCATCTATCTGAATTATAAGTTTTCGACCCGTGCAAATTTAGGCCAATTAAACGAAACGGCAAAGTAAAAGTCTTGCCCAAGCCTTTTTTGTATCTTGTTTTTAATATATTTACCGAAAAAAAGGACAATTTTAGCATGCCGAATGTTCCTTTTTCGGCAGCAGAACCGGACATTTAGGGCAAGAAGGAATCTCTATACAAGCACCTTCTGCATGACTATAGCATCTCGGTAAGCGTGACCGTCATACAACCAGTTGGTCAAATGAGCGGTGGAAGTATAGCCCATTTTTACAAAAAGTTCCACAGAAGCAGCGTTATCAATATCGATAACAGCATAGAGTTGGTAGAGATGAAGCACCCGAAGAGAATATTCAGCCACGTGTCTCAATGCTTCACTGGCATAGCCTTGTCTGCGAAAACTGTTGGCGATGACTATGCCTACTTCAGCACGTCGGTGCACTGGATTGAAATCAACGATGTCAACGATGCCCACAACCGCGCCTTCACCGTTCTCAATCATCAGCCGCACCTGGCCGTCCTTGTATATGTCGCCCACCGACGAGGCAATGTAATTGTGCAGAGTGTACCGCGAATAAGGTACATTGGTGACACTCACGTTCCACAGATTCTGGTCGTTCTCTATACGGTAGAGCATGTCCAGGTCTTCAGGTTCCATGGCGCGCAGCACGATACCCCTCTGATTATCGTCGACAATGCCGGTCATTTTATCGTTTCGTTTAGCGTTATAATAATCCTGTTGCGGCAGCTGTATGTGCCCATCTGTATGTTCTTTCGGCGATTAGCGGCCATCAAGGCAAGCATATCACTGTAACTGAATGTGGAAGTGTCGAACACCACGTAGGCCACAGCCTTGTCGTCAATCTCTTCACCAAGCTTTGCAATCACTTCGGCAGCCCTTTCGATTTCACGGCAATAGCGTGCGGTGAGTCCCTTGCGCCGCGATATGGATGCACAAGCGTCAATCATCGGTTGTCCGCCAACAAACACATATGTGGCACATGGAGTGTTGCGCGACAAGGCAAGAAACTTGCGCATACCGTCGCACTGCATTTTCACCAATGCGAGCAACGCCTTGAAGTATATGGCCAACTTGATTGGCAGTGAGATGCAAAAACTGAGATGTCCGTAGTGCTTGCGGAAGAAAATCAGCATGGCACGATAGAACACATGGACATAGCGGAACGAACTCTTGTGCGTACTTTCGCCCTTGTAGTGGAGCATGGGCTGCGGCAGATACCAATTTTCGTAGCCGCCCTTGAGCAGTCGATACGACAGGTCAATGTCCTCGCCATACATAAAAAAGTCCTCATCGAGCAGTCCCACACGGTTGAGAGCATCGCGCCGGAGCATGAAAAAAGCACCGCTGACAACATCTATCCGGCACGGTTCGTCCCATCCGAGATAGCTCATGTAGTAGCGTCCAAAGGTGCGACTGCCGGGAAAACAGGAGCAAAGTCCAGCCATCTTGCAGAAAGCCACAAAGGGAGAAGGTAGCCCACGGCGTGATTCGGGGGCCTTGGAACCATTGGAGTTCTGCATGCGCACGCCTACACCTCCCGACTTAGGATGACTGTCCATGAAGTCAACCACGTTGCGTATTGTGTCCTCACCCACGATAGTGTCGGGATTGAGCAACAACACATACTCTCCTTTGGTCTGGCGTATGGCAAGGTTGTTGGCGCGGGCAAAACCGAGGTTGTGGTTGCTGTCTATCACCTCCACGCCACGACCACGGAAGCGGTGCGAGAGATAGGCGGCAGAACCGTCCTTGGAGTTATTGTCCACCACCACCACCTGACAGTCAATGCCTTTGAGAGCCTTTTCAAGACTGTTAAGACACTGTTCGGTGTAGTACTTGACATTGTAGCTCACGATAACCACCGTCACCTTGGCAGTCTTCATTGGCAGTCCTCCTCTTTGTCATTGTCCACCGACGGATATATGCACAATATGCAGAGCAAAAGTATGATGGCCATGTAGCCGAAGCGCGGCGACATAAACGCATAATATAATAATGTGTTGGCAAACATCGGTACGCCAAGCAGCAGCAAGCGCATTATGAACACGTTGCCCTGCACGTTCCATTTGCCGGTCTCGACAGCTTCCGCCACACGTTTGAAGTGGAGGAAGCGCAGAGACAGCGGTGCACAGCCCATAGTCACGAGCACCATGACCGTGGCTACGACAAACTCTGCCTGCTTCTCAACGGCCATCCAACCGTCACTTATCACTCCTGTTTCAAACAGAAGCATAAGCAACAGCGACGCACCTATGGTGCAAAAGTAGGCTGCAAGCGACTTTCTTCCAATCTTATCTTTCATTGTTTTCTTCATAATTTCCCCCGTCAAACGGTGTGCGGTTAATCAAAGAACGCCCTAAAGTGACCTCATCAGCATATTCCAATTCGTCGCCGACGGCTATTCCGCGTGCTATCACGCTGAGACGAACTTTGTAAGGGGCGAGCTTTCGTGAGATATAGAAGTTCGTTGCGTCGCCTTCCATTGTGGGACTTAGCGCGAGGATAACCTCATTGATGCCTCCTGCCGCCACTCTTGCGACCAAGGAGTCTATCTCTATGTCACCGGGACCCATGCCGTCCATAGGCGAAATGACCCCTCCGAGCACGTGATACAGTCCGTTGAACTGCTGAGTATTCTCTACTGCCATCACGTCCTGCACGTTTTCCACTACGCATACAGTGGTCTTGTCGCGCTTAGGATTGGAGCAAACAGGACAAACATCGGTGTCGCTCACGTTGTGACACACCGAACAGAACTTGACACTTCGCCGCATTTCCGCCACGGTTTCGGCGAAACGCTCCACGTCGGCCTTGTCCTGACGCAGCAGGTGGAGCACAAGGCGCAAGGCTGTCTTGCGACCTATGCCAGGCAGTCGGGAGAACTCGCCAACGGCTTTCTCCAACAATCGTGAGGGATACTGCTGTTCCATGTTTTTTGGTAATTCCTGTATGTCTACGATTCTATTTCGCTGAGTTCAAGCCAGCGCATACTCTTCTCGTCCAGCTCTTCCTTGAGTTTAGGCAAACGTCTGCTCTTCTCTGTCAGTTCCTCTATGCTGAGTGTACCACAGCACAATGCCTCTTCCAATTCGTGCTGTTCCGCTTCGAGGGCAGCAATCTCCTGTTCCAGTTTGGCATACTCCGTCTTTTCCTTGAATGTCATGCGACGGCGCGTTTCGTTGCGGTAGCTCTTCTTTTCTGCCTTTGGCTCCGTGGCCTTCGACTGTCCCTTGGCATCCTTGTTGGATTCCATCGCACTCCAAGCACGGTATTGTGTGTAATTGCCGGGGAAGTCCTTTATCTCGCCCTGTCCTTTGAACACGAGCAAGTGGTCAACCACTTTGTCCATAAAATAGCGGTCGTGGCTGACTATAATCACGCATCCGGGGAAGTCGGCCAGATATTCCTCCAATACCTGCAGCGTCACAATGTCGAGGTCGTTGGTAGGTTCGTCGAGCACAAGGAAGTTGGGGTTCTTCATCAGCACCGTACACAAGTAGAGCTTGCGGCGTTCGCCTCCGCTAAGCTTGTACACATAGTTGTGCTGCTGTTCGGGTGTGAACATGAAGTATTGCAAAAACTGCGATGCCGTCATGTGTCTGCCAGAACCGAGGTCTATGTAGTCGGCAATGGCCGTTATAACATCTATAACCTTCTGACTGTCATCAAACTTCAGTCCTTCCTGCGAGAAATAGCCAAAACGCACGGTGTCTCCCACAACGATGCGTCCCTCGTCGGGTTGTTCCTGTCCCAACAACATCTTTACGAAGGTGGATTTGCCTGTGCCATTGTTGCCCACAATGCCCATTTTTTCAAAGCGGGCAAAGTTGTAGTAGAAGTCTTTCATTATGACGTGTTCCGTCCCGAAAGCCTTGGAGATATACTGACACTCGAAAATTTTGCTGCCTATATACACATTGCTTGCCTTCAACCTCACCTGACGCTCCTCCACACGTTGCTTGGCCACACGCTCCAGTTCAAAGAAAGCGTCTTCACGATATTTTGCCTTGTGCCCGCGAGCCTGTGGCATACGCCGCATCCACTCCAGTTCGGTACGATAGAGATTGTTGGCACGGGCTATCTCGGCGCGTCGCGCATCTATGCGTTCCTGTCGCTTTTCGAGATAGTAACTGTAGTTGCCTCGATAGGTATATATGGTGCGGTCGTCGAGTTCCATTATCACGCTGCACACGCGGTCAAGGAAGAAGCGATCGTGGGTCACCATGAGCAGAGTGCGGTTGCCTCGGGCGAGAAAGCCCTCAAGCCACTCAATCATTTCGAGATCGAGGTGGTTGGTAGGCTCGTCGAGAATGAGAAGGTCAGGTTCGGTAATGAGCACATTTGCCAGTGCCACTCGTTTCCTCTGACCACCGCTCAACTGTCCCATAGGCTGGTTCAGGTCGGTTATCTTCAGTTTGGTCAGTATCTGTTTGGCCTTGAGCACCTTCTCATCTTCGCCGTTATGATTGAAGCAAGCGTCAAGCACCGACTCGTTTGCATCAAACGCCGGTGACTGTTCAAGGAAACCCACCTTCAAGTCGCGGCGGAAAACGATCTCGCCTGCGTCGGCACTCTCCTTGCCTGCAATAATCGACAGCAGCGTAGACTTGCCAGTGCCGTTGCGGGCTATGAGACCTACCTTCTGGCCTTCGGAAACGCTCAGACTGATGTCGTCAAACAATCTCAACGCGCCGAACGACTTGCTTAGTCCCTGTACGTCAAGAAACGGTGTGTCCTTAGCCATTGCTTCCCTCTGTCAGCGTTTTGTTTATGTTTTCTATATAGTCGAGCAGTTCGTCGCGACCGGTTTTCTTCTCAGACGAAGTGACGAACATCGGAGGCATCTCTTCCCACTCCTCCGACAGCACCTTTTTGTATGCTTCCACGGCGGCGTTGGCCTTTGCTCCGCTGAGTTTGTCAGCTTTGGTGAACACGATGGTGAACGGGATACCGCTCTCTCCGAGCCATGTTATGAAGTCCAGGTCAATCTTTTGTGCCTCGTGGCGAATGTCCACAAGCACAAAAAGGTTCACCAACTGCTCTCTTTGCAGTATGTAGCCGTTGATCATCTGCTCCAGTTTCTTCTGCTCCTTCTTGGAACGCTTGGCGAAACCGTAGCCCGGCAAATCGACAATATACCACTCGCGGTTTATTATAAAGTGGTTTATGAGCAGCGTCTTGCCGGGCAGAGCCGATGTCTTTGCCAGCTTCTTGTTGTTGCACAGCATGTTGATGAGGCTCGACTTGCCCACGTTCGATCGTCCGATGAACGCATATTCGGGCTTGTTGTCATTGGGGCACATGGCAACATTGGGGGCACTAAGTGTAAATTCGGCCTGTTTTATATCCATAATTTATAGTAAAACGCGTTTATTTAGTCTGCAAAATTACGCCAAAACGGACAAAAGCCAAAACAAAACACCACATTTGTGGCACAGCTTCAAAGACTCCGTGGATTCGAAAGTTGAGCAAAGTTTATTAACCTACTGTAAAAAAGTTTGTTTTCTACTCGGGAAACATTATATTTGTGAGGCAGTTTCATATGCTACCATCGTAACAGACACAAAACATTATTATAAAACCCACGCTATAGCAAGTATGAAATATCCTATAGGAATGCAGTCTTTCGACCAAATTATCAATGGTGGTTTCGTCTATGTTGATAAAACGGACTTGGTGTATAAGTTGGCACAAGGTCACGTTTGCTTTCTGGGCCGCCCAAGGCGATTCGGAAAGAGTCTTCTTGTCTCTACTTTGGAGAATTACTTCCTTGGCCGGAAAGAACTCTTCAAGGGACTGGCTATGGAAAACTTGGAGACTGAGTGGAAGCAATATCCCGTGTTCCACATCGACTTCAGCGTGGGAAACTATCTTAATGATGGAGCACTGGATGAAATACTTTCTGGAGAAATAGCCAGATGGGAACGCCAATATGGTGTGGAACAGGCTTATGATGATTTGGGGAAGAGATTCCAGGCGGTTCTTCGTGCCGCCCATGAGCAGACTAGCTTGGGCTGCGTCGTCTTGATAGACGAATACGACAAGCCCATTCTTGATGTGTTCGACCAAGACTTTCAAGTGGAGCACTTGGGAAAGACCGTGACTTTGGAGGAGAAGCATCGCAACATCATAAAGTCTTTCTACACAACCTTCAAGGGTGCGGATGCCGACCTTCGCTTCACATTTCTCACGGGAGTGACAAAAGAACGCTGAACATGCGTTAAACAGAAAGCAAAACAGCACAAACTCAAACTTTTTGCAAAATAAATAGCCATATTTATTATCGTTTTAACACAAAAAGCGTACCTTTGCAAGCGGTTTTGTAAGGAAGAACAGCCTTTCTGTCAAAAAACCGAAAGCCGCACGGTGCGGCACAACAATAAGGTATCAATAACAAAAGACTTAAAACGATTTTTGCATGGCAAACATTATCAAACCCATAAACTATGAATCGCTGCTCGACACCAAGCAGACTGAGCAGGGAATAAAACTCATTAAGGACTTTTTCCAGCAGAATTTGTCAACAGAGCTGCGCCTCCGCAGGGTCACGGCACCGCTTTTTGTACTCAAAGGACTGGGCATCAATGACGACCTGAACGGCGTTGAGCGTGCCGTAACGTTCCCCATAAAGGACTTGGGCGACGCAAAGGCCGAGGTGGTACACTCGCTCGCCAAGTGGAAGCGCCTCTCTCTGGCCGAATACGGGATAGAGCCGGGCTATGGAATCTATACGGACATGAACGCCATAAGAGCCGACGAGGAGCTTGACAACCTCCACTCGCTGTATGTAGACCAATGGGACTGGGAGGCTGTGATAACGGCCAAGGACCGCACGGTGGACTATCTGAAGAGCGTGGTGGAACGGATCTATTCCGCCATACGCCGTACCGAATATCTCACCTGCGAGACTTATTCGCAGATAAAGCCGTTTCTGCCGGAGAAAATCACGTTCATACACAGTGAAGACCTGCTGGAGATGTATCCTGACAAGTCGCCACACGAGCGCGAGAATGCCATCTGTGAGAAATACGGAGCCGTGTTTATCATCGGAATCGGTGGCCGACTGGCCAACGGGGAGAAGCATGACGGCCGCGCACCCGACTATGACGACTGGTCAACCCCATCGGACGACAAGGGTCACGCAGGACTCAACGGAGACATACTCGTGTGGTATCCCGTATTGGGACGTTCGTTTGAACTCTCGTCCATGGGCATTCGTGTTGACAAGAAGGCACTGTTGCGCCAGCTGAAAGCCGAGGGCGAGGAGGAAAGGGAGCAGCTCTACTTCCACAAGAAGCTGCTCAACGGCGAACTGCCGCTAAGCATCGGTGGCGGTATAGGCCAAAGCCGACTCTGTATGGTGCTGCTCCACAAGGGTCATATCGGCGAGATTCAAGCAAGCATCTGGCCGGACGATATGCGCGAAGAGTGCAAAAAGATGGGAATGACGCTCATCTAAACCCATATACAGCTCGTCTGAACCTATATATAAGGTACAGTCATAGCCAGAGAAAGCACAAGCGGAACTTCCGAAAGCTCACATTGGAGCACGGAAGTTCCGCTTGTGCTTTTTGTATAGAATCACCCTTAATAATCTAAAGGGTGGTTCTATAAATTACCACCGTAATTTTGTTTGATGTTGGATGATTTGCGTTTTGTCATCTTGCGGCCTCTTTTCGGTACAATCCGTTTGTTCGTTCAGTCGTATAGCTCGATATACTCTTTCACTCACAAACATATTGTCCTCGAAAATAGTCTCGCAATCTGCCATAGCTAATTTACAGAACCACCTTAAGGGGTTGTATAACTATCTGCGAACCTTACGTCATGAATAGTTTCGCAACTGTCTTGAGCGCCACTAAGCCAACTCCAATCCGAACAATTCCTGCAGTTTCGCCACGGCAGGGTTCTTTTTGCTCAGTTCCTCATACTGTTCGCGGCGTGTGAGTATGCGGGTGGTCTGAGGCTGGTCGTTGACAGACATGGCGAGAGTGATTGCATTGTTGTGCAGATAGAGCTTGAGCGTATTGACGATGCTGCCCTTTATGGTTTCCATCTCCTCAAGCACCAACCGGTTGTCCACCTTCACCTCTATCGCAGGCATGGTGGTCACCGTAGGCACAAGGTTTTTCATTCGTGCGGCAAGACCGCAAAGTTTCTGCGGCATACGGTTGCACATGGCCATCCACTGATAGTCCAAGTCCTGCTGGGTGAACTCCCGCTGCTCGTCCTTGGGCTTCGCGTTGGGGTCGCTCGGGTCAAGCGTGTTGGGCAGCACGACAATCTTCGACTGCTGACTGCGCTTCTTCATGTTGCTCCAAGAGAAACCTATCTCGCCCTTTTCGCCCTTCAGTACAGGCCGCGTGCCGGGGGTATAGGTCGCAGTGGGACGCTTTACTGTCGTTGCGGCGGCAGGTGCCGAGTTCGCCGATGCCGTTTCTCCCGGCGCGGCACACGCCACAGGCTTAGCTGCCTGTCCAGCGGCATTGCTCACATGCCCGACCGAGGCCACCTGCGGAGCCTTTGCTGCAGGCCGGGGCTGCTGGATGAGGTTTCGGAACAGGGATTTCAGTCTCTTAGGGCTGCGCCCCGACGCGTCGGGAGAGTCGGCGGGCTGGGTTATCTGCGCCATCTCTATGAGCGTAAGTTCCACGAGCAGACGCTTGTTGCCGCTCTGCTTGTAGTTGACGTCACACTGGTTCATCAGCTTCAGCGACTGATACAGGAAACGCGTGTCGCACTTCTTGGCCTGCTCGCGATAGCGTTCACACTGCCTCTCGCCCACTTCGAGCAGCGGCAGAGTGCTGTCGTCCTTGGCCATGAGCACGTTTCTGACGTGGCGAGCCAGTCCGGCGATGAGCAGTCCGCCGTCAAATCCCTTGTTTATTATGCCGTTGAGCAGCACCATGATGTCGGCCACACGGTTTTCGAGACACAGGTCTACGATGCGGAAATAGTTGTCCGAGTCGAGCACATTGAGGTCTTCAATCACCTTTTCATAGGTGACCTTGCCCTGACAGAAGCTTGCAGCCTGGTCGAAAATGGACAGTGCGTCGCGCATACCGCCGTCGGCCTTCTCGGCTATCACGGCCAGAGCCTCATCGTCGCACTCTATGCCCTCACTCTCGGCCACGTGCTTCAGGTGGTTCACCGTGTCGCGTACGGTCATGCGCTCAAAGTCGTAAATCTGGCAACGCGACAGGATGGTGGGCAAAATCTTGTGCTTCTCGGTGGTGGCGAGGATGAACACCACGTGTGCCGGCGGCTCTTCGAGGGTCTTGAGGAATGCGTTGAACGCCGCTGTGGACAACATGTGCACCTCGTCGATGATGAACACCTTGTAGCGTCCCACCTGCGGCGGAATCCTCGTCTGCTCCATCAAGGTCTTTATGTGCTCCACCGAGTTGTTGCTGGCCGCGTCAAGCTCGAAGATGTTGAACGACCTCTGCTCATTGAACGCCCGACAACTCTCGCACTCGTTGCACGCCTCACCGTCGGGTGTGGGGTTCTGGCAGTTGATGGCCTTGGCAAATATTCGGGCGCAGGTAGTCTTGCCCACACCGCGCGGACCGCAGAAGAGGTAGGCGTGAGCCAGTTTTCCGCTCTTCACGGCGTTCTTCAGCGTTGTGGTAAGCGCCGTCTGACCCACCACAGAGTCAAACGTGGCGGGACGGTACTTGCGCGCCGAAACTATATATTCTTCCATACTACGTAATATATAATAGGTATATTATGTGTGCAAAGTTAATAAATAGCGGTCAAAAAACACGGCACTTGCGGAAACAACTGTGCCACTTGTGAAAAACAACCATGCCGTTTACGAGGCATAACAGTGCCACTTAGGCAGCATAAACATGCCATTTAGCCATCGTAAACGTGCCATTTACGGGTCGTAAACATGCCGTTTACGGTTTGAAACTGGCTGCGTTATTTTTGCTTACAGTATCGTTTCGTATTCTTTTTCACAGGAAATATCGTAAGCAAACAGACTGCTTTTGCTTACAGTTTTTCGACCCCTTTCAGCAGGCCGGCCGTTTGCACACAGGAATTGCACTCCCCACAGTCTAAAAAAAAGCAAAAAGCACAGTAAGCCCTCCCCTTATTCATGGTTTATGACTACCTTTGCAATCAACATAACGCCACGCACATGAAACGCATCAAGACCTTCTTCAGGCGAGTCTGCCGCTCCAAACCTCTGAAATACGTGGTTGTAGCCGTGCTGGGCATCATCATCGTGGGCTTCGCTGACGACAACAGCATCTGGAACCACTACCGCAACCGGCAGAAGATAGCCGAGCTGCGGAGCGAGATAAGCAAGTTGCGCAGCAAATATGAACACGACACGAAGAATCTGAAGGCACTTGAAAACGACCCGAGAGCCATCAAGAGGATTGCACGGGAGCGTTACTTCATGAAAACCGACGATGAGGACATCTTTGTCTTGAGCGACGATGCGCGCCAACCCCAACAACAATCTTATGAAACAACTGAATAAGGCCGAAAACATCATATTCCTGTTTGGCGCAGTGCTCATGGTAGTGGGCAGCGGAGCCAGAGTGTTCATGCTCCCGTGGTCGCCCTACGTGTTTGCCATGGGCGTCATAGCCTTTGTACTCATGCAGCTGAAACAGAAATATGAAGGCGACAACTTCACCATACGCCGTCTGCGCCACATCACCGTGGTGAGCGACTTCTTCTTTCTCATTGCCGCAGTGCTCATGTTTGCCGACATGGACAATCTGTTCGGCCTGCCGCTGCTCATGTATGTGCAGTATGTACACAACAACTGGGTGGTGGCTCTGCTCGTGGCTGCGGTTTTGCAGCTCTACTCCACCCACCGCATCGGACGGGAACTGGAGAAAGAGGAAAAAAAACGCTAAAAGCCACTTGTGTAGTTTTAAATTGACTGAATTTATTTCTTCCCCTCAACATATCCTTGTACATTTGCGTCAATGATGAAACGTAAACTTTCCATGCACAAGTCCGCACTCCTGTGCGGCGCTATGGCAGCCATCCTCTCCTCGTGCGCCAACACCTTCTGCGTGCAGGGCACTTCGTCGGTGTCGGCACTCGACGGGAACAAGCTGTATCTGCGTGTCATTAAGGACAACGAGCTGAAGAGCCTGGACTCCTGCGACGTGGTTCACGGACAGTTTAACTTCAGCGGGACGCTCGACACCGTGCGCATGGCCAACCTGTTCATGGGCGACGAGAGCCTCATGCCAATCGTGCTTGAGGACGGAGAGATAACCATAAAGATTGACAACGCCAGTCAGACCGTAGGCGGCACGCCGCTCAACGACAAGCTCTACCGGTTTCTCGACAAGCACAAGCAGCTCGACAACCAGCTGACGGAGCTTTCACACAAGCAGAGCCAGATGTTGCTCGACGGAATCGACGAGGACACCATCAACGAACAGCTCAATGCGGAGGCCACAAGGATAGCCGAGCAGGAGGACAAGCTGGTCACGTCGTTCATAGTGGACAACTTCGACAACGTGCTTGGCCCGGGCGTGTTCATGATGCTCACAAGCGGCTACAAATATCCCATACTCACACCGCAGATAGAGGACATAATGAGCAAGGCCACGGACAAGTTCAAGAGCAATCCCTACGTGAGAGACTACTACCAGACGGCCACCGAAAACGAGGCAAGGATGCAGGGACTGGAGCCGGGACAGGCTCAGGAGCAGACCATGCCGCAACCTCCGTCGCCACAGTTGCCGCAACACCCGGAGCTGACCGCACCGCAACAATAAGGAAAAGGATGAGAACACTGATAAAAAACGCACTGATTGTAAACGAGGGGTGTACCCGCAAAGGCTCGATAACCATCGAGGGCGAGACTATAACCGGCATATCAGACTCAACAACACAGCCCGAGGCACCGTTCGACAAGACGATTGATGCTTCGGGCTGTATCGTGATGCCGGGCGTAATCGACACCCACGTACACTTCCGCGAGCCGGGTCTTACCGACAAGGCCGACATCGAAAGCGAGAGCAGAGCCGCTGCGGCAGGTGGAGTGACCACGTTTTTCGATATGCCAAACACCGTTCCGCAGACAACAACGCTGGAGACTCTGGCCGAGAAGTTCGCCCTGGCGGCTACGAAGAGCCACGTCAACTACTCGTTTTTCTTCGGTGCCACCAACGACAACACCGCACTTCTGTCACAGATAGACCCGCACGAGGTACCGGGAGTGAAGCTGTTCATGGGTTCGTCCACAGGAAACATGCTCGTGGACAGCACCGAAGCACTCGAAAAGTTGTTCAGCACATCGCCCCTACCCATCATGGCGCACTGCGAAGACACAGCCATCATCAACCGCAACATGGCGGAAGCCAAGGCAAAGTATGGCGACGACCCCGACGTGACGCTGCATCCAAGCATAAGAAGCGTGGAAGCCTGCTATCGCAGCACGGCCACCGCCGTTGCCTTGGCCAAGCGTTTCGGAGCGCAACTGCACGTGGCGCACATCACAACCGCACGCGAGCTGGAGCTGTTCTCGCCCGATGACAAGCGCATAACGGCCGAGGCTGTGACAGGCCATCTGCTCTTCACCGACGAAGACTACACCACTCTCGGCGCAAAGATAAAGGTGAACCCGGCCATAAAGAGTCGCGCTGACCGCGACGCACTGCGCCTTGCACTTACCGACGGGCGCATCAGCACCGTGGCTACCGACCATGCGCCTCACCAACTTGCCCAGAAACAGGGCGGATGCAGCCTTGCCGCATCGGGCATGCCTATGGTTCAGTTCTCCCTACCGGCCATGCTGCAACTCGTGGATGAGGGAGTGCTGACCGTGGAGCGCATGATTGAACTGATGTGTCACGCCCCCGCACGGTTGTTCAGCGTGAGAGACAGAGGTTTCATTCGCCCCGGCTACAAGGCCGATATAGCCATTGTGCGCAAAGGAGAGCCATGGACGGTCAGCAAAGACGTGATTGAAAGCAAGTGCAAATGGAGTCCTTTGGAGGGACACATGTTCCGCTGGAAAGTGGAACACACACTGTGCAACGGCCACGAAGTGTACGGTAAGCAGGGCGTAGACCTTTCTTACATAGGACAAAAGGTGGCTTTCAGATAGCAGAACGAGTCTGACTGTTCACAAAAACAAGCACGAGTATTCAACCCGAACGCCCCGATGAGAGAGTTGTTCACATACAGTATCAGCGAACTGGTGCCGTATATCAACTGGATATACTACTACTTTGCGTGGCAAATCCGCGACCGTCAGGAGCAGGACAAGCTGCGCCACGAGGCGGAACAGGCTCTGGCTGCCATCGAAAACCGCTACCGTGTGCATGCGGTGCTGCGACTTGAGACGGCCAACAGCGACGGTGACGACATCATCCTCGGCAGCAGCATCAGGCTACCCATGCTCCGCCAACAGCAGGAGAAGCCTGACGGTAAGCCCAACCTGTGTCTTGCCGACTTCATACGTCCGCTGTCGTCGGGCAAAGCAGACCGCATGGGACTCTTTGCCACGTCGGTTGACATCGGCATGGAGACCGACTTCGACAACGACGGCTACCAGAAAATGATGCACCAGTTGCTTGCTGACCGTCTGGCAGAGGCCGCCGCAGAGAAGTTGCACGAAGACACGAGGAAGACATATTGGGGCTATGCGCCCGACGAACACTTGACTATGGACGAGCTGCACGCCGAGAAATTCCAGGGAATACGCCCTGCCGTTGGCTATCCATCGCTGCCTGACACGAGTCTGAACTTCATTATCGCCGACGCTCTCGGGGCAAAAGACATAGGAATAAGGCTTACTGAGAGCGGAGCCATGCGCCCTCACGCCAGTGTGAGCGGCCTTATGATAGCCCATCCGCAGGCTCGCTACTTCTCGCTTGGCAAGATTGGCAACGACCAGCTGCACGATTACGCCCGTCGGCGAGGCGTTCCCGTAGAGATAATGCGGCGGTTTCTTGGCGCAAGTCTAAGGTAAAGGAAGCATAAATACAAGTATAATCAAGATGATAGCAAGGGTTTTCATACCGATACTGCTCGCCATACTGTTGGCAGACCTGTTCATTGACCATCACTACATACGGCGTGCGTCACACCGGAGATGGCTGAAACGACTGATATGGTGGTTTCCAGGAGCTGTCATGGCCGTATTTACCATATACATGGCCATGCTTCCCGACTTCGCACCGGCCGAAGCGGGCACACTGAACACCTATCTGTTCCTCTTAGGTTTCCTTGTTGTACCTAAGTTCGAGTACGCTTTCTGCTCCGTAGCGGGCTGGTTGGTGCGCAAACTCAGCGGTTTCCGCATACACCGCAACTATGGGCACTATGTGGGAGCGGCACTTGTGCTCCTGACGTGGTACATCCTCATCTATGGAGCTACCATTGGCTTCAGCAAACTGGACGTGCGCCAAGTGGAATACTACTCGGAGAATCTGCCAGTGGAGTTCGACGGCTACCGCATCGTACAGTTTTCCGACGCTCATGTGGGCACCTACACCGGCGGCAAGCGGCATCTTCTGGAGAAAGCCATTGACTCTATCAACAGCCAAAAGGGCGACATGATAGTGTTCACGGGCGACTTGCAGAACATGAGACCGTCGGAAATACGTCCCCTTATGTCCATTCTCTCCAAGCTACACGCCAAGGACGGTGTGGTGTCCATACTCGGCAACCACGACTATGCCGTGTATGTCAACGCTGACGACAAGACAAAGGCGGCCAACAACCGCGAGACGATAGACCTGGAGCACCGGATGGGATGGACTCTGCTGCTCAACGAGCACCGCATAGTACGCCGTGGCAACGATTCAATCGTCATTGCGGGCATGGAAAACGACGGCGAAAGCATGCGTGCACCCAAGCTCGGCGATGTGAAAAAGACGCTCAGCGGACTCTCTGACGCCCCCTTTACGGTAATGCTTGAGCACGACCCCACCTGCTGGAGGCGCAAGATACTGCCGCAGAGCAAGGCGCAACTGACTCTCAGCGGCCACACCCACGCCATGCAGTTCGAACTGTTCGGATGGTCGCCGGCCTCACTTATATATAAGGAATGGGGAGGCATGTTCTACGAAGGGGAGCGTGCCATCAACGTGAGCACTGGTTTGGGAGGCTTTATGCCGTTTCGCTTCGGTGTGCCTGGCGAGATTGTGGTGATAACACTGCACATAAAGAAGAAGAAAGAACCGACTCTGGATAAGGAAAGAACTGCCGGACAGACTGAAACGACAAACAAAGGACTATGAAATATCTCTACCGAATCTACCAACTCTTTGTGGCACTACCCATAACAATTGTCGCCACGATACTCACCGCCCTTGTTGTTGCGGTGGGATGCACCATTGGCAACGGCCATTTCTGGGGCTATTATCCCGGAAGATGGTGGGCTTGGATAATCACGCGAGCCTTTTTGCTGCCCGTAACCGTGGAGGGACGTGAGAATTTAGAGCCGGGTCACTCATACGTGTTTGTGGCCAACCACCAGGGAGCGTTCGACATATTCCTCATATACGGCTTTCTCGGGCGCAATTTCAAGTGGATGATGAAGTATCAACTGCGCAAAGTGCCGTTCGTAGGCTTTGCCTGCAAGATGTCGCACCAGATATTTGTGGACAAGCGGGGACCGAGCCGGATAAAGGAGACCTACGACAAAGCGCGCGCAACACTGAAGAGCGGCATGAGCGTGGTGGTGTTTCCCGAAGGCGCACGCACCTTTACGGGTCACATGGGAGTGTTCAAGAAAGGTGCTTTCATGCTGGCCGATGAGCTGCAACTGCCCGTTGTGCCGCTGACAATCAACGGTTCGTTCAACGTGATGCCGCGCATGAACGACTGCCGCTGGGCTGTCTGGCATCCGCTGCGCCTCACGATACACCCGCCGATATACCCAGTTGGCAAGGGAAATTCCAACATTCGCGCAACGATGAGCCAGAGCTACGACTCGGTAATGTCGGCGCTGGACAAAGAATATCAAGGCTTTGTGGAAAATCCCGACCAGTAAGTCGGCCACAAAGCCCCTACCCTTTTATGCTCAAAAGCTGTTTTTTTGAGGTTCATAAACCTGCTCCGGTTTATGAAACAAGCCAGTTGCTTCTTATGGCAAATCTGTTGTTTCTTATTAAGCAAGCCTACTTCGGGAGCTTGGGATAGCAGCGTGTCCATCCGTCCCAGCGCAACCGCATCACTCCGAAGAGGGCTTCGCTGAAGATGCCGCCGCTCATCTTTGACACGCCTTCGCGTCTGTTGACGAAAATCACAGGCACTTCCTTTATCTTGAAACCTATCTTGTAGGCCGTAAACTTCATTTCTATCTGGAAGGCATAGCCCTTGAAGCGAATCTTGTCAAGCTCTATGGTCTGCAAAACGCGGCGGCGGTAGCACTTGAAGCCAGCCGTCGTGTCGTTCACCTTGAACCCTGTGACCATCCGCACATACTTAGACGCAAAGTAGCTCATCAGAACACGACCGATGGGCCAGTTGACCACGTTCACGCCCGACACATACCGCGAACCTATGGCCACGTCGTAGCCCTCGTCGTGGCACGCGCTGTAGAGCCTCGGCAGGTCGTTGGGGTCGTGACTGAAGTCGGCATCCATCTCAAATATATATTCGTAGTTGTGCTCCAAAGCCCACTTGAACCCAGTGATATAGGCCGTGCCCAAACCGAGTTTGCCCGTGCGCTCCAGAATGAACAGCCGGTCGGCAAACTCCGTGTCAATCAGTCGGTGTACTATCTGCGCCGTTCCGTCGGGCGAACCGTCGTCAATCACAAGTATGTGGAAACACTTTTCGAGTCCGAACACAGCCCGGATTATCTTCTCGATGTTCTCCTTCTCGTTATACGTAGGAATGATGACAATGCTGTCGCTTGGGTTCTTGGTCATAATATTTGGTGCAATATATGCGTAGATAGTATAATATACTTATGCAAAGGTAGCCCAAAATCTCGAAAAAGACCAATTCATACTGGTATTTATTGCCCTTTTGCGACCATGAAACGGCCTATTTGTCTAAAAGACTCGAAAAACTGTAAGCAAAGCAACGGCATTTACTTACAGTATATCCTACAGTAAGCATCAAGAAGCGATACTGTAAGCAAAAACAACGCCGTTGGTTTCAAACCGTAAACGGCATGTTTACGACCCGTAAATGGCACGTTTACGATGGCTAAATGGCACGTTTACGAGGTGCAAATGGCATAGTTATGAGGCGTAGCGGTGACGCAGCGCAGTTGGAAGGCTTAGTAGGGACGTGCGTCCTCGCTCCCCTTGGGCTTGTTGTATGCTTATGGGCAAATTCGGGTGCGGTGACGCAGCGCCTACTATAGGCAGTCGCCATGCTTTTGGGCCATGAACCACACGAGCAAACTTCGGCCTCTTTGAGGCCAAGATGGCAATGGTATTCATCCACGTATTTAACGGCAATACCATTCTTACGATATATTTCCAACTGACAATAAAGACACTCTGTTCCGTTTTTGCGTTTTCCATAAAAAAGGTGATGAGATACAAACGGAAAGTGTTACTTTTGCGAATGATAACCACCAATATTAAGCACCGAACAAAAAACCAGACAACTATGAAAAGAACACTTTGTTTCACTTGCAACGCTCTGCTTGCTGCGGCAATGCTTATGACCGCAGGTTGCAAAAGCACGGGAAAAACCGCTTTGAACGGTAGTTCTACTGACACGCTCGTCACCGCTCCTGCATACAAATACGTCACCGAACAGGACTCCACCATAGAGTGCAGCTATGAGGTGGACTATCCCCAACAGTCTGACAGTATGGCCGTGGGCGTGAAAAGGTTCATTGCGGAGCAGCTCGCCACCACATATTTGCCCTACAACAACGAGGACGGCAACCTGAAGGACTATCCTTTGTACAAGGGCGACACGCAAAAGTGCGACGCTCTCGTGAAGCACTATGCCGACGGCACGAAGCGTTATTTCGCCTCGCAGCAGAAGGAAATGATGGCAGAAGGACTTGAAAACGGATGGATTCCACGTTTCCAAAACGACGTGAAGATAAAGAAACAAGGCGAGACTTCCACCTATATTTTATATAGCGTAGCCCAAAACGTGTATCTCGGAGGTGCCCACGGGTCGTATATCTACACCGAGTCGACCATCAGCAAGAGCACTTGCCGCCCGTTGGCGCAGACGGTGGACACCACAAAGGTGATGCAGATGCAGCCGCTGCTGCGCAAAGGCATACTCGGTTATCTGAAGTCAAACGGCATGGAGGATGTTGATGCGAAATACAAGGACTATCTCTTCCTGCCCGACGACGGCCATTTCCCCTTGCCCGTGACAACTCCAAGCCTGACAAAAGACGGCGTAGCGTTCTACTATCAGCAGTACGAAATAGCCAGTTACGCCGTGGGCATAGTGTCTTTCACCATTCCATACACTGAAATAAAGCCGTATCTCTGCGCTGAAGCCAAGCGGCTTGTCGCTGAAGAATAGGGTGCCGGCTGTCTGTAAAGGGTGGCGGCAAAAGCGGACGTTTGTACCGTTCTTTGAACAAATGCAATAGGTTCAGCATGCCTGCAACGTTTACTTTTGCACAAGACCTAATACAAGGAAGGCACCAATGACTAAGAAAAGAAAGACTATTTTTTTGGATTTTGCTTGCGGCCACGGCGTTGGCGCAGATCTCGACCAATAGACCTGCGCCAACGCTTTTGTCCTTGCTGAAGATTTGGAGATGAGGAAATGATTATAGAATTTACAGAATCACCCTTATATGAAATCCTTCCTATCTCAAATCAAACGTAAATTTGTTCTTGTAGTCTCTGTTTACACAAACGGTAGCCTTACGTTGAGAGAGGTTGTAAACTACTGACCACTGGGTATGGCTCGTTGCCACCGTGGGGTTCTCCGCCTGGCTAACACCGTTGAGCAGGCTCATAGCTGCATCCTCTGATAGAAGGTTATTGTTCTGTCTTAGTACAAAATTCATCATCTCATAGCGTGTCTTGCCGTGACTGGAGAGCACAGGTCCTTTGTCTGAGCACGCCATCGTCTCGGAAATGTAGAAATTGCTGGCGCACCGGCTGTTTATCACCTCAAGAGTGTTTGGCAATATATCAGGATACCTGAAGTATTCCTTTCCGTCTTCGCCCGTATACTCATCATCGATGTAAACTTTCGACTGGTGATTCTCGTCGTAAACGAACTCCACCACAGCAAATTTGCCTGCAGCGTCGGCCATATAGAAGTGGTAATTGCCATCGTTTGAGGGAATCCAAAGGTCATATTGCTTCAGCAATGCCACCGCTTCGTCCACTGTTCTGGCGTGGTCGAGCATCATGCGCATAGCAAGAGTTGTGGTAAGTTTCTTGCCTGTACTTTCCTGTTGGGTAGGCTTGCCGTCAAGATGGAGTACCGACACGGCAAATCCAGCCTCATTCATGCCGTCCATCAGCAAATACGGAAAAGCCATTATATAGGACAAGTCTTGTTTTTTATTGGCCTCAAACTCCGATTTTACATAAGACAAACAATGCCAAAGGTCCTGGCGATAGCCTATCCAGTAGGCATCCACCATGCAGAGAGACTTCAGACCGTCCTTTGGAGCTGTGCGAACCATGGCTGCGGCAATGGGTTCATTGCCGTGCGAATAGTCGAAGTTGCGCCCCATGATGTAGTCGTTGCCGTCGGGGGTGGTGGCTGCAAAGGCACTGCAACCGGCATCGAGCTTGACTACAGACCTACCCAACGACGGCATGGTGTCGCAGAGAGTGCCCAGCACTGCCGCTATCAACCGGGTGTTGTCGGTCAGATTCATTGCAGAGATTGCAGGAAACTTATAGTCTTGAGTGTAGTCAAGATAGAAGAACCGTCCATCTTTCACATTCTTGATAGACCTGACCATGTCCAGTTTTGCCTGATCGGTCAGCAGTTTTGCCGGCATATCCTGATAAGGATTGTCCGCAACGGTCGCACTTGTATCGTTGTCGGAACTGCACGAAACGGTAGAAACGGCCAGCAACAAGCCAGCCACTACAGATGAAATCCACTGGGGGAAGGCCTTAAAGCCTCTCACGTTCTTTCTCATATTATATTTGCATTTTAGTGATTACTTGGTGATGCAAATATAATGGAGATACGGAACTGTTACAAATGTTTAAGCCTCACTCACTGCAAGTTTTGATGATAGAGCAAAAACTTGTTGATAGAGCCCCAAAATATAAATTGTTGATAGAGCATTTTTTGTTGACAGAGCAAATTTGCAACGGTCATACATTCTTCCTCCACTTGGACGGAGAGACACCTTAACGTTCGGTGAATATACTGACAAAATAGCTTTGCGAGAGGAAGCCGGAAGCTTCGCACACATCGGCTATGGGCTCCATTGGGTCGGCAATCTCATCCATGGTCATATGCCTTATATGAAGTTTCTGTCCGTTAGGCCAGATGTTTGCCTCCAGCTTCCTTCAGATTTCACCTCACGGTGAACACCCTTGTTCTTGGCTATGTAAATCCCGCTATTAGGGCATACTCGGGACTTGCACCCGTTAGACAATGCTCATGCCGAGCGTACCGAAAATAGGAGGAAAACTACTTCGTTTTCCTCCTGCTCGATTATTGCTCAGCGACGGGACGGACTGAGCCACCAACGTAAGGATAGTAATCTCCAGTCACTTTTTTGTGCCATGATGAGAACTCAAGCATATATCCGGAGGTGTAATTATTTCCGCTGTCATCGAAGAACGTTCTTGACCAGTAGTTCCCAAGTTCGTTGCGGTTTATGCTGCCGCTGCTCCCGATGTTGCCCGAAGCGGGAAGGTAAATGACATTACCGTTTTTCCGGCTGACTACCTTGTAGCAATTGATGGCATTTCCGTCGGAATTAGTCCTGCTCACCCACGTCCATGTGCAGTTGTCTAGGAGTTCTTGAAATTCCACATTTGTGGGCATACGGCAGAAGTTGCCCCAATTTTGGTATGCGGCATCGTTCCCTACCGAGAGACTTGCACTTGGCGTGGAATATCCATCCGTGCCATAGTTGTCCTTCGTTTTTATCTCTCCCCAAGCAAAATAATCGCCTTCGTCGTACCGGGTACTTGCCCCGATGTTGGTCTCCGCCCAAAGGAGTCCACTGGGCAAGCCGAGGTCGATGAACTTGTGACCGTTGATTTCCTTGCCTCCGGTAAAGGTGTAATTTGTCTCAATGTATACAGCTTGCAGCCTTGTGCGTACCATATCAACGCTACGGTCTGCGGTGTATGAATATCCGTCGCCCGAAACCACTACATTAAGACTGTAGCTGCCGGAGGGTGCGGGAAGGTAGAACACGCCGGGCTTGCCCTCTGTGGCGCCGTCGTAGAGGAAAGTGACGGTGTTGTCCGAGCTACTGTTCTTAGTCTCGATTTCGGGTGTGGCATCGGTCAGAAATGCGGAGAAAGTGCCGCAGAGCTGCTTGCCGGAGGCGGTCACCGTCACTTTGCCGGTCTCCGCAGGCATCTTGTCTATCTGTAGGCAGACGACTCCCGCAAGATGGACGAACGACACGGTATTGCCCTCCGATATTGTGCCGAGCATGGGCATGTTGAAGCTCTTGCCATTCTTGCCCTCGGGGAAGAAGGTCTGGTCCACGGAAGTATACGTGTACTCCTCCGGGAGGTAATAATTGATGAGGGTATTACGCTGTATGCCGTGCTTTTCGTTGTAGGGGTAGACGGCGTACTTGCCCACGCCGTCGGTGACGGTACCGCTGAAGGTGGCTGTCGTTTCCCCTGTTTCGCTTGTGATACCGAAGGAGTTGAATTTGCCGTCGCCGTTGGACCACACGCCAATGGCATCGCCTGCCTGCCAGTAGCCTTTGCCCGTGTCATCAAATCCCACACGGCTTGCCGAACTGCCGTTAGGGTTTGGCTGGCGGGCTACGAGGGTCACGGTCTCCACTTTGCCGGGGACGTTATCTAAGGTGTCCGTCGCTGCGTCATTCGAACATGCCGAGGCCAATACGCCTACGGCAACGGCTGCAACAGTATGCAGCAAAAGATTGGTCTTGCTCATATCTTTCTGTGTTGTTACTTGATTAGTGTTTCAATCCATTCCATTCTCCATTCTCAATTATTGTGCCGGAGCCATTCTTGTCCGATGTCTCCGGTGTCAGTCCGCTCCATGAGGCTTCTTCTATAGAGTAGTCGTCCTGCGTTAATGTCGTGTCGCTGACGGCAATGACCTCGCATGTGATCTCAATGACTCCGACGGACGGAGTCTGGTAAGGTTTTCTTTTCTCTGTCTTCATTCTCTTGTTTTCGTTTGGTTGTTAACGGATAGTTACCTGCAAAGATATGATGGTGCAAAAATAGCATAAAAAAAGGAACGATGACAAAGCCAGAAGATTGGTAATCAGAATGTTTTGGGGATACAACAAAAAGTTGTCGTTTCGGCAACGACAACTTTTGTTGTTAAAGTTATTATTTGTTGATAGAGCAAACTTCCCTTTTCCATTTGGCGGGCGAGATACCTTCCCTGTCGGAGAATAACTTGACGAAATAGCTCTGCGAGAGGAATCCCGTTGCCTCGCACACTTCGCCTACCGACATCTTGGGGTTGGCGGTGAAGAGTTGCTTGGCGTAGTCTATGCGAAGGTTGGCTATCCATTCGCGGAAGGACACTGCATAGGTCTGCTTGATGTAGGCGGAGAGATAGGTGCGGTTGGTGACGAGGCTGAGGGCGAGGTCTTCTATCGTAAGGCCAGGATGGGTAAAACCATTCTGCGAGAGCCAGACCGCGAGATTCTTCTCTATGGCAGAGTAGTAGGTTGGATTGCCGCTCGGCTGTGTTTCATTTTCACAGTCAGGCAGCTCTCCGGCTTCTTCCACAGCACTCTCCAAGGCTTCGGGTTCGGTTGTTTCGAGAATGCTCTCCACCTGTTCGTAGAAGAGCAGATAGTTCATGTAGGAACAATAGAGGTATATATAGAAAGGTACTGACGACAGAATCCACAGAAACACATAGTCGTCGGGCAGGAAGGTGAGCAGTCCGCAGCACACTCCGTATATCACAGCCCACCAAGTGAATATCGACATCCAGCGTATGTAGGCCGCAATGTTCTCCGAATGGGTGTCATCGAAGAGACGCACTGCCCGGTGGTAGGTTCTGATGATGCGCCATGAAAGGTATACACCATAGCCGAAAAGACAAACGGCAAGTGCGGCTATGCCCGCAATCCTGTCCATTCCGCCGTGGGGAAGGGCGAAGAGCACAACGCAGGCAAGGGCAGTGAACACGATCCAGAAGATGATGTTGCGGACAAAGCGGCGCACGGTGATGAAAAATCGGTTGAGCAGCGTCACCATAGCCGCCGCAAAGAGCCAGTAGGAAAGGAAGTATGTGGAAAGGTTCATCAGTATCGCCGCATCCTGACTCTTGAAACGGAGTCCGCAGAAGAGGTGTACCGAATAGTTGGCCGACAGCACGAGCAGAGCCACGCCCATCAGTCGGCGCGACCGTTTGTAGTTGCCGAAGATAGGTTTGTCGGGAGTTTTTGCCAAGAAGAAATAGAATGCGAAGAAAAGCATCAGTGTCAAGGCTAACCCCAGCGAGTTTTTGTATAACGTGTAGTCCATTGTTGCGTAATTTTAGTGGTTGAAGTGTCGTGGGCACTGTGCCCTTCTCTTTCTGTTTTGGGTGCTGCTTGCCTTATGCAAAGGCAATGCAAGCGAGCGGAAAGAAAACCTGTTTTCAGTTTTCCGAGTGCAGCTTGCCTTATGCAAAGATAAAGAATAAAAACAAATTACGCATCAAATAGAGTTGAATTCAGCCCTTGCCTATCTTTCAAAAACAATGGAAATGTTTGATTAACGTGTGTATAGACTGATGATTTTCTGCACCACGGGCTTCTCTTTGTACTGTCGGTCAAACAGCAGGGGATAGTTTGTGCGCCCGTGGACAGGCCAGTCGTTGAGCCACGACTGTCCGTCGCTGACGCCCCAGAAGTTGATTCGCGATATGTAGGAGCTGTGGCGACGGTAGATTTCGAACAGTTGCACCCAGCGGTCTTCTATTCTTCGAGCCACTGAGTCGGGCAGCCCGTTGCTGTATGGGTCATACTGCTGGCGGTAATCGAAGTTCTGCTCAACGGCAGCACCCTGATGTTCCTTGGGATTGGGCAGCACGTTCATGTCCAGCTCGCTAATCATCACTTTCACTCCACACTGGGCAAAGGCTTCGAGGCTCCGCTCGTATTCAGCCAGGTCGGGGTATTGCAAGCCCAGATGGCTCTGCATGCCAACACCATCGATGCGCACGCCCTTGGCTTTCAGCGTCTTTACGAGCCGGCACACGGCCTCGCGCTTGGCCGGACTGTCCATTCCGTAGTCGTTGTAGTAGAGTTCTGCGTCGGGGTCTGCCTCATTGGCGGCGCGGAAAGCAATCTCTATGAAGTCTTCACCTATTATATTATATAGCGGAGAGCGGCGGAATGAGCCGTCATACTCGATGGCTTCGTTCACCACATCCCATCCGTGTATGCGTCCCTTATAGCGACCGACTACAGTGCTGATGTGCTTCTTGATGCGCTCTATCAGCACTTCGCGCGTCAAAGGTTCACCGCCACGCTGCTTGCTGAAGAACCATTTGGGTGCCTGAGAGTGCCACACGAGACAGTGACCTATGGGTGTCAGGCCGTTGCTGGCGCAGTAGTCCATGAAAATGTCGGCCGACCGGAAGTCAAACAAGTCTTCTACAGGCTGAAGACTTTCGCCTTTCATCACGTTTTCCGCCACGGCGCAGTTGAAATGCCGCCTTACGATGACCGTAGCCGCAGTGTCCTGTCCGTCAGCCTGTCTCTGGTTTATGGCTGCGCCCACCAGTGTGCCGTCCTTGCCCAATGCGTCGCGCAGTCCCTGGGCACTTGCCGATAGTGTGGCGGCGCAAACGGCCACCGCCATTAGTAAATTTCTCTTTATTAATCCTTTCATTTTAGGTAATATTTATTGTCAATAAAGACTTTAGTAATGTTCAAAGAATAACTTCCACAAGTTTGCGGATGCACATTCTGTAGCTTTCATACCCTGTCTTTTTGTCGTTTTTGCGACTTCTTTTCAGTCACATAGCCCGCTATGCTCCTTCAAAGAAGCCAGCAAAACCGCCTAAAAATACAGGGCAAACTTGAGGAACTTATTCTTTGAACATTACTTATTTGCCTACAAAGATACAAAAATCATGTATAACGCCGATATTTCCCAAATAAATTTTGAAGTATAGAATTATGATGGCAAAACCGCAACGATATAAACGTGACATAAAATCGAGCGCATCAATTTTGCCCAAAAATCATATCGATTTTGCCCAAAGATTGCATACATTTTTGCCTAAAATCGATGCGATTTTTCACTATTCCTGAATCATGTTGTAAATCAATATATTGCAAGAGTGCTTATTTGAGGTTCATCTGACATTTCGAGTGATACCGTCTAAAATGCGAGTCGAAAACCTTAGCAATTTGGTTTTCTTACCATCACTTACGTGGAAAAAACGTACCTTTGCAGTCTAAAAACAGTTGTAAACAATGGACATACAAACAGTGGCGATACAGATGGTCGCCTTGTTTTTGCTGGTTATAGCGGGCTATGTGTCCCGCAAATGCGGCCTGATGGGTCAGGATTTCGACCGCAAACTGTCTAATTTCGTGATACAAGTGACCGCCCCGTGCCTCGTGATTGCCTCGACCATGGGCGACGTGATGCCCGACCGCAGCCATATACTGCCGCTGCTGGGCGTGGGAGCCGCCACATACGCGGTGCTCATCTCGCTGGCCTACGTGCTGCCGAGGTTCATGCCGGTGAAGGAATCTGACCGTGGGATGTACAGTTTCATGCTCACCTTTGCCAACGTGGGGTTCATCGGCTACCCGATTGTAGCCTCCATCTTCGGCCAAAGTGCAGTGTTCTACGCCTGCATACTCAACGCTCCCAACACGCTGACCATCTTTGTCTGGGGCGTAATGTTCGTCACGGGCGACAAGGCTGGCAAGTTCAACCCCAAGTTGCTGCTGTCGCCAGCCATGATAGCCACCTACATATCCATAGTGATAGTGGCGTTCGGATGGAAAGCGCCGGAGTTCATAGCGCAGCCGTTCACGCTGCTGGGCAACATGACCGTGCCTGCGGCGCTGCTCGTGATAGGTTCGAGCATAGGCGGAATGCCGGTGAAGCAGATGGCCGGAAGCATAGGGATATACATCATGTGCGTGTTCCGGCTGCTCCTGCTGCCTGTCGGACTGTTCTATCTGTTCCGACTCTTCGGCGTGGACCAGCAGATTGACGCCATCAATGCTGTGTTGATAGGCATGCCGGTGGCCTCGTTCGGCACGATGTTCTGCATGAAATATAACAAGGACACAACGGTCATGACCCAGGGAACATTTCTCTCCACCGTCCTGTCGGTGATCAGCATACCGTTGCTGGCACTCATAATCACGTGAAAGACGGCCTTTATGACGGCAAAATCTGTCCTGATAGAGCCTGGTAGAAACATAAAAAACCACCATAATACAAACAATAAAGGAAAAACCTTATGAACAGAATTTGCGAACTTTTCGGTATACAATATCCCGTCATACAGGGCGGAATGGTGTGGTGCAGCGGTTGGCGACTGGCCTCCGCAGTGAGCAACGCCGGCGGTCTGGGACTGCTCGGAGCAGGTTCGATGCACCCCGAAACGCTGATTGAACATATCAGGAAGATGAAAGAGGCCACGCTGAAACCGTGGGGAGTGAACGTTCCGCTGATGTATCCGGAGATAGACCGCGTTATTGACATACTCATAAGCGAGGGTGTGGGCATAGTGTTCACCTCGGCCGGAAGTCCCAAGAAATACACCTCAAAGCTGCACGAGGCTGGCATCAAGGTGGCTCACGTGGTGTCGAGCAGCAAGTTTGCAGCGAAATGCGAGGAGGCTGGAGTGGACGCAGTGGTGGCCGAAGGCTTTGAGGCAGGAGGCCACAACGGCCGCGAGGAGACCACAACGATGACTCTGATACCGCAAGTGCGCCGCGCCACAACGCTGCCGCTGATTGCCGCCGGAGGCATAGCGAGCGGCGAGTCGATGCTGGCCGCCATGACGCTCGGTGCCGAGGGCATACAGGCCGGCACCCTCTTTGCCCTTGCGGAGGAGAGTTCTGCCGCAGAAGAGTTCAAGAAGCGTTGCATCACGCTCGCCGAGGGCGACACCATGCTCTGTCTGAAGAAGATAGCGCCCACGCGACTCGTCAAGAACGAACTGTATGCCAAGGTCATTGAGGCCGAAGACCGAGGAGCATCGGCCGACGAACTGCGCGAACTGCTCGGCAAGGCTGCGTCGAAGCGCGGCATATTCGAGGGCGACACCGACGGCGGTGAACTGGAAATCGGGCAGATAGCATCGGCCATAAAGGAGATAAGACCCGTGAGCGACATCATGGCGCGCATGATTTCCGAGTTTGAGGAGGCCAAGAAGCGCGTGGCCGAAATAGAGTTTTAGCACAAGGAAGTCAGAATTTTGCAACAACATTAAGGTGAGTCGTTTGATATGAAAACAACAATAATAGCAGGTCCATGCGTGATTGAATCGGCAGAACTGCTCGACACCGTGGCCAAGGAACTTGTGCGGATAAACAACAAACTGGGCACAGACATCATCTTCAAAGCCTCATTCGACAAGGCCAACCGCACTTCCATATCGTCGTTCAGAGGTCCCGGAATAGACAAGGGGCTGCAGATGCTGGCCGACGTAAAAGCAAAGTACGGACTGAAACTGCTCACCGACATACACGAAAGCTGGCAGGCCGAACCGGCTGGAGAGGTGGTGGACGTGTTGCAGATACCGGCTTTTCTGTGCCGACAGACCGACCTGCTCGTGGCTGCTGCCCGAACGGGCAAGACGGTGAACATAAAGAAGGCGCAGTTTCTGAGCGGCAAGGACATGCGCTATCCTGTGGAAAAGGCCAAGGATGCCGGAGCCACCGATGTGTGGCTCACCGAGAGAGGCAACATGTTTGGCTACAACAACCTCGTTGTGGACTTCCGCAACATTCCGGACATGCTGGAGATTGCACCCACGGTCATCATGGACTGCACCCACAGCGTGCAGCGTCCCGGCGGCGCTGACGGCAAGACAGGGGGCGACAGGCGCTTCGTGCCGCAGATGGCACTGGCCGCCAAGGCGTTCGGAGCCAAGGGATGGTTCTTTGAGGTGCACCCACAGCCCGACCTCGGACTTAGCGACGCGGCCAACATGCTGGAGCTGGACAAGCTGGAAAAGCTTGTTGCAAAGCTGATAGCCGACGATTAAAGGGTGGTTCTATAAATTACCACCGTAAAGACATACTACTATGACAGTCAGAGACTACGCAATAAGGTGTATCAAGGACGAAGCCCAGGCTTTGCTCGACTTGATACCGCAGATAGACACAAGTTTTGACAAGGCAGTCGACCTTATCTACCACTGCCACGGCAAGGTGATAGTGACCGGTGTGGGCAAAAGCGGCCACATAGGGGCGAAGATAGCGGCAACGCTGTCGAGCACCGGCACACCTTCGTTCTTCATCAACCCGCTCGACGTGTATCACGGCGACCTCGGAGTGATGACCAAGGACGACGTTTGCCTCGCCATATCCAACTCCGGACAGACCGACGAGTTGCTTCGCTTCATCCCGATGCTGCTCCACATGGAGGTGCCCATCATAGGCATGAGCGGAAACCCGAAGTCGCTGTTGGCAAAGTACTCCACTTGCCACCTGAACGTGAGCGTGAAGAAGGAGGCTTGTCCGCTAAACCTCGCACCGACAAGCAGCACCACGGCCACGCTGGCCATGGGCGACGCTCTGGCGGTGGCACTGATGCAGGTAAGAAACTTCCAGCCGAAGGACTTCGCACAGTTCCACCCGGGCGGTGAGCTTGGCAAACGACTGCTCACAACAGCGCAGGACGTGATGCACACGGCCGACATGCCGGTCATTTCGCCGGAAATGCACCTCGGAGAAGCCGTGATTTTGGTGAGCAAAGGCAAGCTCGGTATGGGTGTGGCAGAGCGTGACGGCAAGGTTGTCGGACTGATAACCGACGGAGACATACGCCGCGCGATGGAAAAGTGGCAGGCGGAATTCTTCGACCGCACCGTTTCAGACATAATGACCACCAATCCGAAGTGCGTGAGTCCGCAGATGAAGATAACCGAGATACAGCAAATCATGAACAAATACAAGATTCACTCCGTCCTCGTGGTCAACGACGAAGGCTGTCTGCTCGGTATTGTCGACCATTATTCGTGCATGATATAAGGCCGTGATGAGACTTTTTGCGCTAATCTTCGCCATTCTGGTAGGAGCAGTAGGCTCAAGAACTCTGGCAAACAGCTTCGTCTCAGCGGATGCTGACGGCTCTATCGCAGTTGCAAACGACTCCATAGCGTCGGAAACGAGCGACTCGGTCATAGTGAGAGTGCTCGAAAAGGAAGGCGTGGAGTTTACCCACAACAACAAGGTGACGCTACTGATGAGCGGACAGGAGAAGTTTGACGACATGTTTGAGGCCATCCGCCAGGCCAAAAGCAGCATTCACCTTGAATATTTCAACTTCCGAGCCGACTCTATAGCGTCGAAGCTCTTTGAACTTCTGCACCAGAAAGCTCAGGAAGGTGTGGAGGTAAGGGCGCTGTTTGACGGTTTCGGCAACAGTTCCAACAACCGTCCGCTGCGCAACAAGCACCTGAAAGAGTTGCGCAAAATGGGCATCCAGATATACGAATTTGACCCTATAAGGTTTCCATGGATCAACCACGTGTTCACAAGAGACCACCGCAAGATTGTAATCATCGACGGCAACGTGGCCTATACAGGCGGCATGAACGTGGCCGACTACTATATAAAAGGTACGGAAAAGGTGGGTTCGTGGCGCGACATGCACTGCCGCATAGAGGGAGGTGCGGTGAACCAGCTGCAAATGATATTCTCCAGGATATGGGAAAAGGTGACTGGCGAGGATATCTGGAAGCCTGAATATTTCAGAGCGTACAGTCCGGTGGAGGCAACAGGGCTGAAGGCGGACACAGACTCTACCGCCGGACACAAGATGGTGGGCATCATAAACCGCGAACCCCGCAAGACAAATGCCATAATGCGCACGTTCTATCTGGCTGCAATCAACAGCGCGAAGGACTCAATCAAACTGATAAACCCATACTTGACGCTCAGCCACAAGCTAAAGAAGGCTCTCAAGGATGCGGTGAAGCGCGGCGTGAAGGTGGAAATAATGGTGTCGGCTCACAGCGACATACCGCTTACGCCCGACTGTGTGTTCTACAACGTTCACAAACTGATGAAAAAAGGGGTGGATGTGTGGCTCTACCAACCGGGATTTCACCACTCCAAGGTGATAATGGTTGACGGCAGATACTGCACCGTGGGCAGTACCAACCTCAATTCGCGCAGTCTACGGTTCGACTACGAGGAGAACGCCGTCATAATAGACAAGCCCACGACCCGTCAACTGGACGACATGTTCGACCGCGACAAACTTCAGAGCGTTTATCTGACGCAGGAGGTGTGGAACAAGACGCGCTCTCCGTGGAAGAAGTTTGTGGGATGGTTCGCCCATCTGCTCGCCCCGTTCCTGTAAACAAGTGGTTCTGTAAGTCTGTTTTGGCATATCTATAAATCAGCGTTGGCATACACACGCGTCAAAAGCTCGAAGTTATCATGCAGCGCAACACGGCAGTTTCGATAAGCAAGGGCATCGCCATAATACTGATGGTGATGGGGCACGCCAGTTGTCCGGGGCGTTTGTGCTCGTTCATCTACGAGTTTCACATGCCTCTGTTCTTCTTTTTCGCCGGTTTTTTCTTCTCCACAAAATACCTGAACGACGAGTCCACGTTCGTGAAACGGCGCATAAAGGGTCTCTACGTGCCGTTCGTCAAGTGGTCAGTGATGTTTCTGCTGCTCCACAACCTGTTTTTCAAGATTGGAATACTCAACGAACAATACGGCAATGCAGCGGGAGGGGTGACGCATCCGTACTCGTGGCACGTCATGCAGCAACGCCTTTGGAACATCATAACGGGCATGGGCAGCTACGATGAGTTCATTGCCGGAGCCTTTTGGTTCTTCCGGGCACTGCTCGTTGCCTCGATTCTGTATCTCGTATTGTTCAAAATGTTCAGCCATGTTGCCTCTCGGTACGGCAAAAGCGCGAACATAAACGTCATTGCGTCACTCGTTTGCGCAACGACACTGCTGCTCGCAGCATGGCAAACGGGCGAGGGGCTGCGCATAACCACTCTTGTGCAAGGCGGCTACCGCGACATTTTGGGAACATTTTTCTTCGGATGCGGCTTCCTTTTCAGCCGGTACAAGGACACTTACAAAGCAACTTGGTGGAGCACTGCACTACTTTTCGCCGTCACGCTGCTGTTTTCAATCTATGCAAATAGCTGCATGGAGTGGCGCACCAGTCTGGAAAACTTTCTGAAGTTGCCCGTTCCGGCTATTTGCGGCACACTTATGGTGTACAATATCAGCTTGTGGATTGACAAAAAGGATGGATTGGCAAGACGTTTCCTGGTATATTGCGGCAACAATACGCTGTGCATCCTGGTGTTTCACATCCTTTCGTTCAAGGTGGTGAGCCTTGTGAAGATATGGACATACGGTTTGGACTACCTACAAGTGGGCAGCCACATCGTGATACACGTCAACGAAAACACCGACGGATTCTGGGTTTTATACACCATAGTGGGTGTCGGTCTGCCTCTCGCGTGGACATTTCTCTATCGCAAAGCCGTGGCGCATATCTCGTCCACCATGAGATAGATTTCCGTACTGCCTATTCCGTGAGCCTGAATGAAGTTCTGCTCCGGCTCAATGATTTCCTTCAGACTGTATTCGGCCAGTTCTGCCATGCCTGACTGCGGGTGGCGCGACTTCAGATAACGGGCAAAGAGTTCGGCAGCTGCCATAATGTTGCCCAAAAACCACTGGCAATAGCCGTGGTTAACGAGGTCGTCGGTGGCACCGGTGTCCTGCTTGGCGAGGTTTTCATATATGATCAACGCCTGCTGGCAGTTGCCCTTGCCCAGCAAAGCACGCGCCATAACGCGGCTCGTATCGCCGTCGCCGTGGTGCTCATAGTCGAGTTTATAGAGCAAAGCCAACGCTTCGTCATAACGTCCGGCATTGGTCAAGCACACGCAATAGCCCAAACTGTAGGTTCTGTTGTCGGGTGCAATCCCCACAAGTCGTGAATATACCTCTGCTGCTTCGGCGTATGCGCCTTCGTAAAACAAGGCTCTGGCATATCCAGCCTGTGCCTTCACGTCGTCGGGACGCAGTTTCAATGCCCGGGCAAAGCACTCCTTAGCCGACGGTTCAGCCACATTGGCCTTGCCGCGCAGCAACAGATTGCCGCAAAGCATATAGTATTTGTAGTCCTTAAAACCGTCTCCACAATTGCTAAGCACCGCCGAGGCTTCTTCATACAGTCCGCGTTTGACCATGACGGCAGCCATTTCGGTGAAACAATGACTCAGTTCGGTGTCGCTGAACAGCTTGTTGGCGAAGAACACATAGCTCGGCTTGTCGGCTGCAATGCCGTCGAAAGGATTGAAAAAGAAACTCCTTGAGGGAAACAAACGGAAGAAACGGTAGATGTCTTGCAGGTATCTGCGACGTATATATGCAGGGTTGTCGCGGTCGGCAGCTATCGTTTCAGCCCCGGCAAAACTGCCTGAGCCAAGCGCTTCACGCACATTGGCCGGCATCCTGTCGGCAACCATGTGGAAAGCGAATACGAACGAATACTTGTCACTGTCGCAGAAAGGCACGGTGTCGAGCAGTTTGTGCATGAAATCACCGTAGCCCGTGCCACCGCAAACACGGCTCACATCGGGGTGTTCCCAATAGAACGGGACAAACCAGTTGGACGTATGGCTGAAGAAAGGAAACCGTTTCATCTGCGAAAAGCCTCCGAAATAGATATCTGCACCGGCTTTCTGCATATCGGCCATGCGACGGAAACTTTGCTCCACTTCCTCCATTTCCCTCTCCGAAGCCTCAGGGTCGAGTATCTCACGCAGTGAGTCTTCGTCATTTTCATCAAGTCCCTGCGGCGTAATGTTCAGGTTATTGTGGCGCAACAAACCGGGCATGATGTCCCGTTGTATGGTCTGGGTGTCGTGCTCGGCATTGACACAGTAAAGAAGTTGTATCTGCAATCCCCTCAAATCGGCTTGTGACTGTGGGTCAAGCAGCAATTCGCCAAGCAAATCACGCACTTCAGGGAACAGTCCACAGCCGTCATGGCCTACGGCAAACACAAAGCCGACAAGGGCGCGCTGTCGCACTGCGGCATCTACGCTGCCGCGATAGGCTTCGGTCAGCAACCGGATTTTGTTTATATCAAACGTGTTGAGAGAGCCAAGCATCACTGCCGACACGAGCAACTGCTGGTCTGTAGTGTCCACAGTGGGCGAAAGAATTGTATTGGTTACGGCATGACGCAAACTGTCCGGCCATTGGCCTGAGGTCCAGATGTAGTCAAAGACATCGGCAATATACTTTTGGTGGCGCACATATAGGTCGTTCAGCTTATCCTTACGGGTGTGTTCCGGTTCCAAACCGAGCATTGCGGCATCGGAAACGAAACTTTCCAGTCGGCTTTGTAGCGTTTCGGCCAAGGAATCTGCATCGATTGCTCTGTGCGAACGGCTATGAACCGAACCGGCAAAGACATCTTTCGACAGAGCATGAGCGAGCGAAACGTCAGCCGACAGGCTATACATCCGACGCAACAGGTTGGTATAGACGCTATCCATGTGGTCATCCTTCATGCCACGCCGCCAGTAGTTGGCCATAAGGGCATAATCGTCTCTCAACGAACTGAGTCTTTCGGCAATGCCACGTTCGGGATATTTGCATCCAAACGTTTCCATTGCATCCATAGCACGACTCAGTTCATGTCGCCGCAGGGCGTTTTCCACGCTGCGCAAATCCTCATTGATGTCCATTGTAAGTCTGTGTTTTCCGGGTTTTAAGCCACTTGTCAGCCCTGTCAATATCTGCCTTCCGTGGAGAAGCCATGTGAGAAAATCTAATTTTGGTGCCGATTGTGTCAGCCACAGCGGCATCCACACCGCAAAAATCGCACACAAGTTTGCGGTAATGCCCTACCCCATACTTGTTTATCGAGTCGCAAGCCATATTGTAAGCCCGTTTAAACGCATCAAGTTGCTTCTTCCGATTCTTGTCGCCTTGCTTGTCACTCCTCACCACTACCGCTCCCGGTCTGAAATTCAGCTTCCGTGAGTCCATAATGGCGTTGTTTTTCAGAAGCAATGCGGCAGTGGCCTGCGGCTCTGTCAGCCACATTGCGTCCATCTCGTTGTTGCGGAGCATATCAAGACGCACCGTAACGTCGTTAATCTGCACACGAAACACGCGTTCATCCTTTACTTTCGCACTATCAACGGCATAGTCGGCCAATAAATCAGTAACCGAGTAGCGTGTCATGGCAAGCATCTTGTCGTACAACTGTTTCAGTTCGCGTATACGGGAGTTTCTATTGGCAATAAGCAACCAGTAGGCATCTGTCGCAGAAACGTACGCCAAAGGAACGCCCTGCCCTATGAGCCGTTGCGCCCGTACCACATCCGTGACTCCAGCCTCTACACTTCCACCGGCAAGAGCGGTGTCGCAGTCCATCTGAGCAGTAAATCTCCGCAACCGGACGTCGGCACCCAACGAACCAAACAGCCCATGATGATGCGCCACATATATCGGCAAGCAGTCGAGAGTGGGCAATACGGCCACCTTAAAGGCGGCCGAGTCTTCCTTTTGCAACCGTATGCGCTCCGCACGCGACAGCCGTTTGCGTTCATCTTCCGACTGTCCGCAAGCGGCCAAAACCGCAACGGCCAATATTATCCATAAAAGTCGTTTCATCAATATGTTCTTTTGCCTTATATGAGAGCGACATTCTCTATATTACAAGCAGCAATGCTTTATATCACGACAATCCTGCATTATATGCACTACCGCCGTTGTGCAAATTTACGGAAATATATCGGTTCAACATCCACCGTTGTACCTAATATTTGTGAACGTGCAAACGCAAAGCCCCAACGGCTGCAATATAGGAAAACATTACCAAGAACGAAGTGAATGAAAAGGGGCTGCGCCAAATGCGGCACAGCCCCCTTTCATTCATTTCGTATGTTCTTTTATCAGTAGTCAGCTGTTCCCGAAGGAACGAACTCCTATATTTTAGAAGAACAGATAGCGGTTGTCAACAACGTTTGCCTTCAGATAAAGCTCGTTCATAAAGCGGCCTGCAGCCTGAAGAGCTTGCTGAGACAGCTGCATCTCCATTGTTTTGTCGTCGAATTTAGCACCTTGCTTCGTGTTCTTGGCCACCACCTGGAACATAAACGCTCCACCGTTGCCCTTAATCACGCGCTGGCAGAACTTGCCCTTCTGTGTTGCAGCCACAGCACCGCTAAGCGCCGGTTCGCTTGTACCGGTTGCCTGAATGAAAGCAGGTGCACTGAAAGTAATCTGCTTAACCTCTGCCACCTGCGCGCCCTTGCCTTTAGCTGCAGCTATGCTGTTCACACCAGCAAGCTTAGACTTGAGCATATCAAACTTCTTGTCCTTTATCACTTCAGCCTTCACCACTTCCTTCACGTCGTCAAGGTCGCGATAACCAGCGGGATGCACCTTTGTCATGGCCAATACGAGCAGATGGTCGTTGTTGCCGCACTCATAGAGAGGTGAAATCTCACCAGCTTTAGCGTCGAATATCCACTTCATAGCGTCGCGAGTACTGCGTATGCCAACTACATTGTGCTCAGAGTTGAACACATCCTTGCGCTCCTGCACCTTGAATCCATATTTGCCCGCATTCTTTTCCATAGCCTCAACGCTTTGGTTCTCGCTTACAAACTGGCTAAACTTATTGTATGCTGCAGAATAAGTACCCTTAGAGAAGTCGATAGTGTGCTTCACAACAGCAGCCACATACTTGTCTGTCATTGCCTTGCGGCTAACAACCTGGAGTATGATGTTGCCATGAGTGAACTGGATGTTCTTTGTTTCGCCTGCACCGAGAGTGTTCAGAGTTTCCAAATAAGCCTTTGTGTCAGCATCAACAGTCTGTGTGCGCTCATACATGGCCGAAGTAAGCCACTGCTTTGTGCCTTCCTGTCCGTACTTCTTGGCCAGAGCCTCGAAGTCAGCACCACCATTGAGAGCGGTATAGATGCTGTCGGCAGTTTTGCGGGCAGCTTCAACAGTTTCTCCACCCACCTGTATCTGACGATATTCGATAGAGTCAGGCATCTGAGTCTTAGAAATCAGCTTTATGACATTGAGAGTGTTGTCGGTGACTGTTTCAAACACAGCCGATGTCTGGCCCACAGCCATGGAATCAATCTTTGCAGCGATGTCCGTGGGGAACGCATTGCGAGTAACAGGAAGTCCAGTGTAGGTCAACTGCGACTGTGCCTTGCGCACCACATTAGTCGGGTCACCACCATTGCGCAGTTCGTCAGAAGCCTCTGTCATGGTCTTCTGCAGAGCCTTGCGGTCAGCATCTGAAGGCAGAACCTGGAAATCCACATACTTAATGTCGCGGCTTTCCACATACTGCTTGAACATTTCCTTATCCTCATCATACTTCTTCTTAAGGTCGCTCTCGCTAACTTCCACCTTGTTGTCGTTGATTGTCGAGTAGGCGATAGATGCAAGCTGGATGTCGCTCTCTGTGGTCTGACCCTCAAATGCCATCTTTGCTGACACAGGGTTAGACAACAAACTGTGCGAAAGCAGGTTCTGATATTTCATAGACAATGTCTGCTGGCGCAGAGACTTCTCTATGAACTTCCAGTAGTCGTATATTTTCTTGTACTGCTCAGCCATTTGCGGGTTCTGGGCAGCGTTCATCTTCTTGTAGTCGTCAAGGAACTTGGTAAGGATTGACACATCGAAGCGACCTGTCTGCTGGTTCACGAACGGTGTCTGCGCGAGCATCGGGCTTGTACCCTGCTTCAGAATGTTCTGCAGTTCAGTGTCTGTAACGGTAAGACCGAGCTTCTTGGCCTCGTTTTCCACCAATGCATTGTTGACATAAGTTTCCCAAACCATGTCTTTCACCTGGTTCAGCTCATCGTCAGAGAGGTTGTCGCGTCCCTGAGTCATCTTGATTACCTCCTGATACTCATCGACGAGAGCCTGAAACTCCTGTACTGATATTTTCTTTCCCAACACTTCGCCCACCTGTTGCCGTCTCTGGTTGCTCGTAGCCTCACAAGAGCGGAACAATTCTTCGGCGATAAACGCGAAAAGAGCGGCACCGATAATGCATATCAGCAAGACACCTCTTTTCCTAATTGATCCTAATGCTGCCATTACTTTGCTTTATTATTTTTGTTTTATATTTTCTTTCTGCTCATGTCTGCACAGGGTTTATCCCATGTCCGCACGGTTTTTCGTTCCGTAACTTTAGCGGACAAAATTAATAAATTTAGCGCAAACATCGGCTTAATCAGTGAAAAAAAAGACTATCTACAGACTTTTAGCTTCACCAATTCTATCTTTGTCATCGTTCTCTTTATGACCTTGAACTCAAATTTGCCCACCTTCACCACCTCGTTCAGTTTGGGGAAACTCTGGTACTTGTGCAGAATGAGTCCACCTACGGTCATGTATTCGTCGCCTTCAGGCAGATTGAGCGAGAACTTCTCGTTCACTTTCGCAATTTCAAGTCGAGCGGAAAGTATGTACTCCCCATCCTCCGTCTTTCGTGCCACGTATGTATTGCTGTCGTGTTCGTCCTCGATGTCACCGAAAATCTCCTCCACGATGTCCTCCAAAGATATCAGTCCGCTGGTGCCACCGAACTCATCAACCACTATGCCGAGCGACTTCTGCTGCTGCAATAGTGTGTGCATCAGCTTGCTTGCCGCCATTGTCTCCGGCACGTATGGCACAGACCGTATGCCCGACTTCCAGTCTTTGGGGTTCTTGAACATCTCCGACGAATGTATGTAGCCCACAATGTGGTCGATATCGTTCTTATACACTATGATTTTGGAGAATCCGCTCTCGATAAACTTCGCCTTGAGGTCGTCCAATGTACACTCGTCGATGTTCACGCCCTCTATCTCCGTACGCGGAACCATGCAGTCACGCACCTTGGTGGTGGAGAAGTCGAGCGCATTGTGGAATATCTTCACCTCCTGGTCTATTTCCTTTTCACCCCTTGCGTTGTTGATACTGCTCTGCACGAGGTAGTCCAAGTCTACCTTGGAAAAACGGTTTGAATCCTCATCCTTCTTCATTTTCACCCCAAACAGGCGCAACAACAGGCGCGAAAGCACGGTAGCGAGTTGCGCAATGGGATAGAGAATCACATAGCAGAGAAACGCCGGCAATGCGAAAACGGTAAGCATGCCACTCGGATTGCTCTTGAATATCGACTTCGGCAAGAACTCTCCCGTGAACAAAACCACCAGTGTGGAGAGTATCGTGTCGGCCATCACCCGCACTCCTTCGTGGAAAGGATAGAACAAGAGTCTGTCAAACACGTGGGCAAACAGTATGCCGTAGATTACGAGCACAATGTTGTTGCCCACAAGCATGGTGCTCACAAAGTTGTTGGAGTTGCGGTAGAAGAAGGCTATGGCGCGCTGCGAAAGCCCCTCCTTTGTGCGTCCCATCTCCGCCCACATTCGGTTTCCCGACACGAAGGCCATCTCCATGCCCGAAAAGAAGGCTGAGAAGGCCATCGTTATCAATAATCCTATTATATATTGTGTCATGGTGTTGCAGTATTAGTCTGTGTCGCGTGAGGTGTGGCCTTGGTTCTCGGTTCCGGAACAACGGTTGTCGTGTCGCCGGGAGTGCCGGATTGAGTCTGTGCCGGCTGACTGTTGTCCATGTCAGACTTGACAAACGAGCCTTCCGAGTTGGACACCGAATAGCGTGTCATGCGCTCGTCACTGCGGAAACGCGTGCCTTGCAGGGTGCGTTCCGGGGTTATAAGACGCGAAAATTTGTTGGAATACATTTCGTGGAGCATACCGTCCCAAAACAGTTCTTCGCCTGAAAACACCATTCCGTTGACGTTTTTGATGCGCACACGTCCCCTCAGCTCCCACAGTTTCTTGGTATCATAATACCATGCCGTGTCGGCTTGTATGTATGCCTGCACATGAAATTTCTCGTCAAACTGTTCCAGGAAGATGCCTTTCTCGAATGTCCAGCGCGACGGAACGCGTATTTGGTTGACATCCCAACGCTCCGTGACAATCTTGTACTTTATCACTCCCGAGTCGGAGATGAGCGTATTCACTCCATAACTGGTCATCACCGACACCGAATCGCGGTCGTGTATGGCCGGCGCAGTGTGCTCCTTGTTCTCCGTACATGAGAACAATGCTGCCACGACGCCCAAGAGAGCGGTGGCAACGGCACTTACACTTCTGCCGTGCGACGGTGTTTCAAAAGCCGGGTCGTCCAAAATGCTTGAGTTTATTCCACTTTCCATTTCATAAACCACCGCTCATTGAACGTCAGACCGATGTTTATGCGGAAAGTGTTTTCCGTTAAGAGTCCTGTAGCCGAGGCGTGTGTCCACTGTGCACTGATGTTCAGCATGGAGCGGTTGTTCCATCCGTTGCTCAAGGGTATACCGAATCCGGCTGTAACGCCATACTCTTTCGGGCCGTCGGCATCGTTCACCTTTATGTAAGGCGTGCTATATGCTGCGCCTATACGGTATTGCACTCTGTTGAAAAACTTGCGACTGTCGCCATCGGGCATCCACTGCACGCCCAAAGCCACCTTGTGACGGTCTTTCAACAGTCCGCCACGCATTACATATTCGCCCGTACTGTTGTCTACTTCAGGATAGTCCACGTTCCCCCACGTCTGCAACGAGTAGTCGGCACCAACCGTAAGCGCTGTGCCGCGCTGCCAGGTAAGTCCCACTCCAAACGTGTTCGGAATGGCCAACCCGTTGTTGACGGTTTTTGAGGAAGACGTTGACAAATTTGTCTGCGGGTCTGTCATAGTTGTGACCACCTGCGGGTCGGCGCTAAGTTTATGCCCCAGTCCAAACACAGCTCCAGCAGTCAACCGATCGTTCTTGCCCAACGCCTGCATCCACTGCACACCGAAATCAAGCTTATAGCTGCTCACATTGGCACTGTATGCGCGAGTCACGGTGTAGGCATACGAGTCGCTGACCGTTGCAGAAATCTTACGGTCATACGATCCCCAAAGATAAGCTATGTTGGCTCCAACCGAAAGTCCTTTTATGACCTGCCATCCCACTCCAAGAAATGCCTGGTGCACACCCCCTTCACCGCTGTAGGTTTCGGTTGCCGTGAGGGTTGAGGTGCCCACTTGCGACTTGTTGGAATAATTGTAGCCTATGTTAGTGTACGGCAACAGTCCGAAACTCACGCCCACCGAGGGCAGTGCACGGAATATCGCCGTAGCATATTCAAAGTCCGCGTTGTTGGCGTTCTTCTTAGCGTTGCCCTCCTTGAAACTCGTTATCTGGCCTGAAAGTCCGACATCGAATATCATTGTCAGCGAGTCAACCGCCGAATAGGAGGCCGGATTGAGTGTGTTCACGATACCGTTAGAGCGCAGTCCTATACCTATGCCGCCCATTCCTCTACTCATACCGGATGACTGGTCGGAAAGGACACCCAGTCCATATTGGCTGTATGGTGAATTTGTGCCGCTTTGAGCCGACACCAACAAGGCCGAAGCCATCAGAACACCGAAAATAGCCGTTCTTTTCGCCATCTTTTGACAGTATATTCTTATATATGAAAACGTATCACAGCTGCACTTTTCAGCACACTGTGGGGCGGCAAAGTTACGAATAAATATCTGCACGGCAAAGACAACAAACGTATTTGTGTTACCTTTTTCAGTAATCCGGATACCGTTTGTCACCGCATAAGGCAGTAATTTTGCAGCGTAAAACAAAAACAAACTTTATAATATAAATATGTATATAGAGAAAATCAACGAGCCGAACGATACAAAACAGTTCGACGACAAACAACTGGAGGTGCTGGCCGAAGAAATTCGCAGCGGCATACTGAACAGAGTGAGTGCGCATGGTGGCCACGTAGGCCCCAATCTTGGGGTCACCGAAGCCACGATAGCCCTGTGTCGGGTGTTCAATTTTCCCGAAGACAAGGTAGTGTTCGACGTTTCCCACCAGTCTTATCCCTACAAGATGCTCACCGGACGAGCCTTCGGATTCACCGAGACGAGCCGCATCAACGACATTTCCGGCTATAGCAGTCCGTTGGAGTCCCCCATTTACGACCAGTTTGAGATTGGCCACACGTCCACTTCCGTGGCTCTGGCCACAGGACTGCAAAAGGCGCGCGACATGCGCGGCACCAAGGAGAACATCATCGCCCTGATAGGCGACGGCAGTCTGAGCGGCGGCGAGGCGTTTGAAGGTCTGGACATGGCAGCCGAACTTGGCACAGGCATAATCATCGTGGTGAACGACAACGAGATGAGCATAGCCGAAAACCACGGCGGACTGTACGCCAACCTCGCCCTGTTGCGTCAGACACAGGGCAAGGCCGAGCTGAACTTCTTCCGCGCCATGGGACTCGACTATATGTATGTGGAGCAGGGCAACGACATAGCCGCACTGACCGAGGCATTCCTTCAGGTGAAAGACACCGACCATCCCGTTGTGGTACACATCCACACAGAGAAGGGTCACGGCTACGCTCCGGCCGTAGCGGAAAAGGAACGGTGGCACTGGAGCATGCCGTTTGACGTTCAGACAGGCAAGCCTAAGCCAACACCGTCGGGCGAATATATGCCGGCACTGCTTGGCCAGTGGCTGCGCGAAGAGATAAAGCGCGACCCGAAACTGGTGTGCATTGCCGCCGCCGTGCCTAAGGCTGTAGGCTTCGGGCCTAAGGAACGCAAGGAAGCTGGCCGGCAGTTTGTCGACGTAGGCATAGCCGAAGAGGAGGCAGTGGCCTTGGCTTCGGGACTGGCCAAGGGTGGCATGCGCCCCGTGTTCAGCACCTACGCCACATTCTTCCAACGCACCTACGACCAGCTGGCTCAAGACCTTTGCGTCAACGGCAATCCGGCTGTGGTCAACGTCATCGGTTCGTCCATATTCGGCATGAACGATTTCACCCACATCTGCTTCTTCGACATACCCATGCTCAGCCACATTCCCAATCTGGTCTATCTCGCTCCCACTTCATACGAGGAACTGATAGCGATGGAGAGTTGGGCAATACGCCAAACCCAATATCCTGTGGCCATACGTGTGCCGGAGTGCAACGTGGCACATTCGAGCGAACCTATGGACACCGACTACTCCACACTCAACCGCTTCAAGACCATGCGTCAGGGCAGTCAAGTGGCAATAATCGCCGTTGGCGACTTCTTTGAAAAGGGAGAAAGAATTGCCGACATGCTGAAAGAAAAGGGAGTGGAGGCCACACTCATCAATCCGCGCTACCTGTCTGGCGTCGACACCGAGGCGCTTGAAGCTCTGAAAGGCTCTCATTCTGTGGTGGCAACCCTTGAAGACGGCTGCATAGACGGAGGTTTCGGCGAGCGCATAGCCCGCTTCTACGGAGCGTCAGACGTGAAGACGCTGTGCTTCGGAGTGAAGAAAGCCCTGTATGACCGCTACGACATTGACCAACTGTTGTATGACAACAACCTTACCGACGGGCAGATTGTGGACTCCATCATGCAGACTTTGTAGTTTCATCCTATACATTAATATTAATAAGGCGCAGGTCTCAACCAGCAGATCTGCGCCTTGTTTTGTCCTTGCTGCTATACATATACGAACAAAAACACAGGTTTTTGAACATTTCAACTATATAAACAGAGCTTACAATAGACTACTTTTGCATAAGACAGGCTGCACTCGGGAAATTGAAAACATGTTTTCTTTCCACTCGTTTGCACTGTCTTTGCATAGAAAATACGAACAAACTACGAGCCCTAATTAACTACAAAGACAATGAGAAAAGCAATGATTTTAATGATGGCGATGGCCGCAATGGCTGCGCAAGCCAAGGTGGAGCTGACGCGGCTCACCGTGGAAGGCCGCACGCAACCCATGGGTATCGATGTGGCGCAGCCGCGCTTGGGCTGGCAGATAGAGTCGGACAAGAGCAACGTAAAGCAACGCTCCTATCAAGTGATAGTGGCGTCAACGGCCAAGAAGGCCGAGGCTCTCGACGGCGACGTGTGGAGCAGCGGTAGAGTGAAGTCAGATCAGTCGCAGTGGATAGAACTGCCCACAGGGCTTATGCGCCCCAACAAGGAGTATTACTGGCGCGTGAAGGTGGAGACAAACCGTGGAGCGACGGAGTGGAGCAACACAGAGAAGTGGACCATAGGCTTGCTTTCGCCCTCGCAGTGGCAGGGCGAGTGGATAGGCATAGACTCGCTCATGCCCTGGGACTCCAACGCCCGCAACAGCCGTCTTGCCGCACGCTATCTGCGAAAGGAGTTCGCGACGCGCGGCAAGGTGACTCGCGCCACTATGCACATCTGCGGCCTTGGCATCTATACTTTATATATAAATGGACGCAAGGTGGGCAACGACGAGCTTACGCCCTTGGCCACAGACTTCACAAAGTCGGTGGTCTACAACACCTACGACGTGACCTCCATGCTCTCCGACCGCAACGCTGTTGGCGTAAAGCTCTGCGCCGGCCGCTACTACGCTATGCGTCAGTATAAGGGCAAGGCTCCGATGCGCAACTTTGGTCAGCCTCGGTTGATGGCAAACCTCATTATAGAGTATGCCGACGGTACAACCGAGACCATTGCGAGCGACACCTCGTGGCGACTATGTGCCGACGGGCCTGTGCGCAAGGCCAACTACTATGATGGCGAGACCTACGACGCGACAAAGGAACTCGGTCAGTGGACACAGCCCGGTTACGACGACTCGGCATGGATGAAGGCACGGCGGATGAGCGAACCCGGCGGACAACTGGTGGGCAATATCGCTCCTGCGATACACGTATATGCCACCGACCGCCCGACGATAATAGCGCAAGACGGCAAACGAACCATGCTTGACTTCGGAACCAACAGTGCCGGACGGTTGCGCATAAGTCTTCGGGGCAACAGGGGCGACACGGTAGTGGTGCGCTATGCCGAGACGCTTAACGCCAATGGAACGCTCTACACCAAGAACCTGCGCACGGCACAATGCCGCGACACCATCGTTCTCGGCGGCAAACCTATGACCTGGAGCAACGACAACACCTATCAGGGCTTCCGCTACGCCGAGATAAGTGGGACGAAGATAAGTGCAAACGACGTGGAGCGTGAGTTGCTGGCCGACAGGATGGACGACCAAGACACCGACTTCAGCGTAGTTGGAACAGACACGGCCAAGTCAAACTTGATAAACACCATTGTGGCCAATGCCCGGCGCGGCGTGAGGAGCAACTACAAGGGCTTTCCGCTCGACTGTCCGCAGCGCGACGAGCGTATGCCGTGGCTTGGCGACCGCACCACGGGATGCCTTGGGGAGAGCTATCTGATGGACAACCACGCACTCTACACCAAGTGGGATGCCGACATCCGCCAAGGCCAGAAGGACAATGGCGACATATCCGATGTTTCACCCAACTATTGGCGGCTATATCACGGCAGCCTGACATGGGGCGGAGCACTGCCTTTCTCCGCCGAAATGCTCTATCGGCAGTATGGCGACTTGCGCCCTATGACTGATAGCTATGAGGCCACCAAGCGTTTCCTTGCCTATGTGAAAGGAAAGCTCGGGCAGGACGGCATAATAACCAAAGACCAATACGGCGACTGGTGCGTGCCGCCAGAGGCACCGACGTTGGTACACAGCAAGGACCCGCAGCGCACCACCGACGGCCAACTGATAGCCACGTCCTACTACTTCTACCTTTGCCAACTAATGCAACGCTATGCCACGCTTGGCAACAACACCGCCGACGCTGCATACTACGCCAAAGAGGCTGAGCAAACCAAGGCAGCTTTCAACAAGAAGTTCCTTGCCGGCGGCACTTACGCCAACGGTACGGTCACGGCCAACGTCATTCCACTGGCCATGGGCATGGTGCCAGATGAGGCTAAACAGCAGGTGGAGGACAGTCTTGTGGCCAAAATAGTTGCCAACGGCACCCACCTGTCAACGGGCGTTGTGGGCATACAGTGGCTCATGCGCTATCTTTCCGACATGGGACGAGGCGACCTTGCCTACACCATTGCCACAAACGACACCTATCCCAGCTGGGGCTACATGGTGAAGCACGGCGCGACGACCATTTGGGAACTGTGGAACGGCAACACGGCCAACCCCTCGATGAACAGCGGCAACCACGTGATGCTGCTCGGCGACCTGCTGCCTTGGCTCTATGAACGGCTCGGAGGCATACAACCAGCCGCCCCGGGCTTCAAGGAGATAATGCTCAAGCCCGACTTCTCCATAGCGGAACTTACGGAAGTCAACGCTTCGCATCCCACACCCTACGGACTCATCAAGAGCCAGTGGCAGCGCAAGAACGGCAAGATAGAGTGGCACGTCGTCATACCGGCCAACACCACAGCCACAGTCTGCCTGCCCAACGGCAAGCAGAAGAGCATCGGCTCGGGCGAATATAGCTTCTAAGTGACGGTGAAAGAATCGTCCATGAACTATAGGGTGGCTCTATAAATTACGGTGATAATTTATAGAACCACCCTATATTATTATTGCCGAAGATTTGGAGATGAGAAAATAAAATCGCATTTTTGCAGAGTCATAATATATACTCCGCAAATAATTATAATAAGAAGGGCATAAAATGGACACAATCAATATTCAACTTCAAGTGCCAAGCACAGGACAATATACCCGTGACGAGTTCGTTACTAAGGTAAAAGATTATGCCAACAAATTGGCAAACACTATCTCCAAACCCATGCCGACGTATCAAGAAACATACATGAGTCGTGAGGAACAAGAGGCATACGTCTCCGAAACCCTCAACCGTGCCCTTGACCAAATGGAAGCGCACAAGAGAAATGGGACAAAGCCGATGTCTGCAAAAGAATTACTGAGACAGCTTGAAGAAGAGGAAGCATAGGATGGATGTGCAAATCTATACAGAAAAAGAATTCGAACGACAATTAAGAAAATTAGCCAAGAAATATCGTTCTATCATCAAGGACTATGACACGTTTCTTAGCGAATTGGAAAAGAATCCTTACCAAGGTAGCAGCCTTGGCGAAGGTGTAAGAAAAGTAAGGATGGCAATAGCCAGCAAGGGTAAAGGGAAGAGCGGCGGAGCAAGGGTCATCACTTACAACCTTTACCAAGATGGAAATACTGTAATCATCGATTTATTGACCATCTATGACAAAGGCGAAATATCCAATATTACCGATGACTTCATCAAATATTTGCTTGATAAGCGAACGAACTTATAATCCTCATGCCGAGCATACCCTAAACAAACCGCCCGTTTGCAATGTGTAAACGGGCGGTTTGTGTATCGTAAGTGGTGCTTTTAGCTGTCGTAAGTTGTGCATTTAGCTGTCGCGCACGGCAGGTTACGCCCTACTCCCACTCTATTGTTGATGGCGGTTTTGAGGAGATGTCATAGCAAACGCGGTTGACTCCCTTCACCTTGTTGATGATTTCGTTGGACACTTTGGCCATAAAGTCATACGGAAGGTGCGCCCAGT
>CAVGKZ010000074.1:0-6650 GCA_963630025.1 bacterium
TTTCGGCTCGTTGCGTTTCCTTGTAACGCCCTTATGTTTTGTCAATCCCTAAATACAAACTGCTCATTGTAGGCAATCTTGTATAACTCAAGGAAGTGACGGTACTCATCCGCGAAGGACACACGCTTGTGATGCTCCTGTTGATTCTTTAAGTATGCCAATGTTCCATCCACCACAGACTGGCTTACAGAAAACACCGCATATCCGCCCTGCCATTCAAAGCCTGCATACTGAGGGGACAACGATTTTATCCATCTGCTGCTATGACGCTTCACATTCTCCACGACCTGTGATATTGCTATATCCCGTGACATGAGGAACAATATGTGAACATGGTCGTCAACGCCTCCCACACATATAGACTGACACCCCATATCATTAAGCGACTTACCAATGTATGAGTGTATGTGGTCTAAATCGCCATCACACATTCGGACGCTGGTGGTCTTTATGTGGAATATAAGGTGCAGATACACCTTGCTCAACGATTGTGGCATAACGGTTCTCGTCTATTTTTATGCAGTTGCCCTTACAGGGCGCAAGTTACCTTTTGGCCTCCAACACCCAGGGCGTTGCCCTGGGCTATGGGTAGTTGCCCTTTCAGGGCGTGCTTTGTGCATTCCATTTCAAGACACGCATTGTGCATTCATTTTTGGACGCTTTGCATATCCCTTTCAGGGCGTACGTTGTGCATTCCATTTCAGGACATGCGTTGTGCATTCCTTCTCATGACGCGCTTTGTGCATTCTCTTTCAGGGCGCACATTGTGCATCCCCATTTCAGGGCGCAGCATCTAAACCTCCATACTGCGCGCAGCGAGGCTTCGCTATTCAACCACCTTGATTACGGTGTATCCGTAGGTGGTTCCGACCTTCACGCGCACTACGTAGTAGCCGGCCTTGGCGGGCGTGAGCACGCCCTTGTTGCCGTTGGTGTTGAGGGTAGACCATGCGGAGTCATCAGTGCCGTAGGTGCTTTCGGCCTTCTTTTCCGAAATCTCCGTGGAGCTGTAGAGCGACTGCCACTCAGTGGGAGTCATGCCGTCCTGCACGGTGAGGTAGATGGTCTCGCCCACCCTATACTCGTTGTTGTTGGTCACATCGCTTTCTGTGGCCTTGGCCGTGATGCTCGGCGTGGTGACTGTGGTTATGGTTTCCTGCGAGTTCTCCTCGGTGTCTACGACCACAGCGTCGAAGGTGATTGGGTAGAGACCTGCGGGATCGTCTGGGTCTGGTTTGTCGGGATCCGTCGGGTCGGTAGGCGTTGGCACGGGGTTAGACGGGTCGTGCTGGTCGCCATCGGGTCCTGTGGGATAGTCGGGGTTGGGTATGACAGGCACGTCGGGGTTGGGTATCGAGTCGCCAGGGTTGTCAGGATCGGGGATGTACCCGTCAGGATAGCTGGGGTCTGGCACATACGGCGGGATAACCTCGCCCGGTTTGTCGGGGTTAGGCTCGGGGTTAGTATCACCGCCGCCATGGTCGGGATCCGGCTTGCGTCCACCTGTATCAGGGTCAATTTTGCCGTCGTTACGGCCAGTGTAACCGTTGCTCTTGTCAGATATCTTGAAGATATATGTATAAGCGTAGTTGGGCTTCCACTTCAAGTATTCCACAGGTACGCTCACATAAGCGTCGCGCACCTTGATTTCGTCGCCGCTACCGTCGAGAGCCACGAGGGTGTAGTCCACACGGAGCTGCATCTTGAGCGAATTGTTCTCGTTGGGCAGTATCGGTTTGTAGTCAGACGTCACCTCCTTGCCGTCGATGGTGTATGTGCCCTTGGCAAACGTGGGCTGGGTAACCGATGATGAGAGAAACGCCTTTGCACCTGTGGCCGAGGGTTTGCCATCGGCATCGATGTATTTGTTGTTCTCGCCGCTCACCTTCGACTCTGCGGTGGTGTAGTCGAGCATACCAAACTCATTTGACCATGCCATGACGTTGCTACCGCCGTTGAACTTCACCGTGGCCTTGTTGTCGTCGCCGTAGGTCACATTGTACTTACCCGACTTTGGGAAAGCACCACCCACACCAAGCGTCTTGCTACCCGACTCGGCACCTACATAATAGGCTATGAGATTCTTGACGGCATAGCCGGGCACGGTCTCGTAGAAACCGATACGCATGCGTGCGCCGAGGCGGCGGAACTGGAACTGCACGGTTTTCTTGTAGTCCTTGGGCAGCACGGTGATGCGGTCGGCCACATAGATGTTGTCCATCGCTTTGGCGCTGGGCACGTTGACCTTGATGCTGTCGGCGTTCTTTATGCTCTCGCCGTCAGCGAGACCGGCCGCAGCCACGAAGTTATATTGTTTCGAGGTGTAGTCCCAATATTTCACATCCTGGGTAGCTCCCTTGAGCGAGGTGAGTCCCACATACTCCCAGTCGGCCACGTTGGTGGCAGTAGAGCCTTTAGAGTCGGCGGTGTACTTCAGACGATAGTTGTCGAAGATGGTGCTGGTGGTGGTTCCGGCGGTTGAGGTCTTCTCGCCGAAGAACACAATCTCGTTGTTGAGCAGGGCGGCAGACTCGGTGTGACTGGCACGCGTCATGGAGTTGGCCACATTGCTGAACAGAATGGGCGTGGCGGTTTCCTGCGTGGCCTGGCTGGCCAAGGACTCCATGGAGTCGTCAGTACAGGCGGTAAGGGTCAAGCCCAAGGCCGCCAAGTAAAGAATTCTCTTGTCCTTTCCAAATGTTTGTGATGTTTTCATATATAGTATCTGTTTTTGCTTCGCTGTTGTGTTGGGAGGACGCAGCGCCTACTAAGGCTTCACACTGCGCGGAGCGATTCTTCACTCTTCACTCTTCGTTCTTCACTCAAAGAATTACATGTCAAACTCGTGGGTGCCGCCGTCCTCGAAGTCCTTGACCACGGCATCAAAGCCGGAGCCGCCCTTGCGGGATGGGATTTTGATTGAGTCGGCATCGAGTTCTACCGTGATGACACCTCCCTTGTAGCGGCGGCGCACCTGGTCGGTGACGTCGAAGACGAGAGTGGAGTCGTTGCCGTTGTTGAACTGCACGTTGACATCCATATAGTGGCGCAGGCCGTCTTTGACCGTTTCGGTGGCACGACTGCCGTCGACGTTGCACATTCCGAAGGTGGTGAGTCGTCCGCCGGCGATGTCCACACTCTCGCCCTTCATGTTGCAACCGGTCTTGAAGCGCACGTAATAATGTACCGTCACTGGGTCGGAACCTGCCACACCAGTGTTTACCGTCACGCTGCGCGCCATGCCCGAGAGGTTGGCGTTGCCGTCCACACCGGTTATCTTGCCGTTGTTGTGGTGTATAATCACCTGCGTGAGGTAGATGTATGTCACGGGGCGCAGCGTCATACTGAGTTCTCGCACCCAGAGATCGCGACTCTCGTCGTAGGTGAACCCGTCGAGGTTCTTGTTTATCTCCACCGCCTGGGTGTAGGCACTGAAGAGCTGTTCGGGCTGATAGAACGACCGCGTGTAGTGCGGAGCCTGATACTGAGCGGAGTTCATGGTCTGTCCGGTGTATGCCGTAACGTAGTCGAGCGAGGTCTGCTCGTCGAGGCGCAGGCTCTGCACACCGTCGCTGGTGACGATGTCGTTCCACGCGAGCAAGTCCCAATAGCCCCAGTCGAAGGGAGCCGAATAGGTGTAACCGTTGATGAGGTCGGTGAGCACGCTCGTGTGCGAGACGTAGGCCACATCACCCGTATAGTAGCGGCGTATCTGGAACACTTCGGGCTTGGTGTAGCCTATCTCTCCGAAGAGTTGCTGGTCCTGTTCGTCCCAACCGTAGTACCACTCGGACTGCCAGTCGTAGCGTCCTTCGGTGTCGATGGAGTAGTCCCAAAACACGTCGAGCTGCAGTTCCACCACAGGCAGATTGGTCACGATGGTGCCCGAATAGTCGAGGTGCAGGTCGGGCTTGCGCTCGCATCCTGCGAGCACCGCGCCCATCATGGTCAGCGCGGCCACCGCCGCAGCTGTCATATATCGTGTAGAGTGCAGTATGTTCATCTCAGTGCCTCCCAACTTTTAAGACTCACGCCACTCTTCGCGCGCCGGCGGTAGAGCAGGTCGTAGGTGAGAGTGATGCCAATGCGCGTAGGGCCGAACCAAGTGAAGGCATGCTGGCGACGCTTGAAGAGGTTGCCGAACTTGTCCCACTTATAGTAGTAGAGGTCGTCATGACGCTCGGGATAGAGCACGCTCTCATACTGGTAGGGGTCGTACTTGGTGAAGAACACTCCCAGCTGCGCCCCAAACTCCAGTCGCCAGTGGCCTTTCCTGGTGAGCGGCAGCACGTAGCCGAAACCGAGACCACCGCCGACGCCCTCGCCTTCCCAACCTCGGTTGGCATCGAAGCAGACTCCGAAGAGTCCCATGTTGGCGTAGGCCTGAAGATACCAGCCCTTGTAGGCGGCTCCATTGCCGTAGCCGGTGTGCTCCACACCGCCGTTGCGGAAGTAGTAGCGAGCCTCCAACTGGTAGTTGCGCACCTGGAAATACTTGTGCTCACTGTAGTGCTGCCACCAAGGGCAGTCGAACGATGCCCCGAAGGTGAAGTGGCCGTGCAGCGGATAGTATTCAACGGCTATGTTGGGTATGGGGCAGAAGCGGTCGTAGCCCGGTACGTAGGCGAAATCGAACAGCAGATTGGTCTTCACCGAGAGCACCTCGCGGCGCGGCAGGCGCAACTCAGGAGCGATGTCGACACTGATGTCCGGCACGGTCAGAGCCGTGTTTCTGCCTATGCCCTCCCCTATCTGTACACCAGAAATGGGCTTCGGCTCAACTCCTTCATACTTCTTGAAGAAGAGCACCACGCGGGCGGCACGCATCTCGGGGAAGTATTCCTTGAGCAGCCGCTTCCACAGCGTCTGGTTGTCCATGGCCATGAGCTGAGCCTTCAGCTCGGCCTGGTCGGCGGCGATATACTTGTCCACCACGGCTGCCACGCGGGCATAGTCTCTGTCCTTGCGCTCCTTCATGAGCATGAGCAGGTAGAGATAGTCCTCCGGCACCTCATTGACGGTGAGTCGGTCGCCCACGGGATAGGCTGAATATTGTTCAATGAGATTGAGCAACGACTTGCTACGCAGCGCACTCAGGGTCTTGTTCCATCCATAGGGACCTTCCGGCGACGCTGCACCGCGCACGACCATTGCCTCAAGGGCGTATTCTTTGTTGTTGAAGTATGGTATAATCTCATCTATCAGTTCCTTCCTAAACGCTGAGTTTTGCGGTATCGTGAATTTGTTCACGGGGAATACCACCTTTCTGGAAATCTTGTAAAACAGGGAATCGCTCATGTCAACACTGCGCACACTGTCAGCGAGCACCACCACATAGGGGTACTTTTCCTCCATCGTTGCGGCTTTCGCCCCTGCGAAAGTCAGCATTATGGCAACAAGCAATACCTGAAAACGATTCATCAAAATGTAATATTTATTATCTTATCGTTATTTACCATCAGTGCTATCCGAGAGCAAAGATACGAACTTTTCCGATACATAGAACACTTTTCCCGCATTTTTTTCAATATAATATACGTTGCATCAATGTAGAGGAGGACAAGACCGCAATGAAACAATTCTGGCCGGCAGGGATGGATAGAGTTTGAATGGTGAAAAATATATAAGGTACGCGAACATTATAAATAGTATGCCCCACTGCCTGTAGTAGGTGCCACGTCACCGCTGCACCAGTACAAATGGCGCAGGCTTTAGGATGTTCTTTGCTAACTCGGACGCAGCGAGGACGCAGCACCTACTAAGACAAGAGTCATGTGTATGCAATTTTGCCCAAAGATTGCATATATTTTTGACGAAAATCATATCGATCTTTGGACAAAATCGATATGATTTTTTAATGGATTTTGCAAAGGAGCGCAGCAAGGTCAACAAAAAACAACCAATGCAAAACACTATTTGTACGGGCGCAGTGAGGACGCAGCGCCTACTAAGACTTCCGACCGTACCAAAGGGGGTACGAGGACACCTACACTACCATGGTTGCACAGCGATTCTTCATTTAATATGTTTGTAACATCATTGTAACGGTGGCATAACGGAGTTTACAACAACTATATCTATCTTTGCATAAGAAAAAGCTGCACTCGGGCAATTGAGAAGGAAGGCTTAGTAGGCGCTGCGTCCCTTTGGCAAAATCCAGTGCACAGGCCGCGCCCTGAAAGGGCAGCTACGCATAGCCCAGGGCAACGCCCTGGGTTTTGAAAGCCAAAAGCTAACTTGCGCCCTGTAAGGGCAACTGCATGAACCACAAAGGAAATACAACGTGCTCAAACAGAAGCAGCTGCCCTTACAGGGCGCACCTAAAGGGTTTCATGAAATCCAGACCCAGGGTGCCGTCGCTCTGCTAACGCATCGCTCCTCTGCCCTGGGCTATGCGCAACTGCCCTTTCAGGGCGCAGAAGTGTGTAAGGAAGCCTTAGTAGGCGCTGCGTCACCGCTGCGCCCGATGAAGAAGCCTAACAGACAAGGATTTGTGCGAAAGGAAAAGGCCAAGATTGGTTGCACGGGCGCAGCGAGGACGCAGCGCCTACTACAAGCAGTGAGGCAAAGCACTTGGGCAAAAGGAAGGCTTAGTAGGTGCCGCGTCCCTTTGGCAAAATCCAGTGCACAGGCCGCGCCCTGAAAGGGCA
>CAVGKZ010000075.1:0-44175 GCA_963630025.1 bacterium
GTGCCGTTCTCGCTGAACGAGTCGGTTACACGCACAATATTGGGATGGTCAAGCCGGGAGAGATTGATTGCTTCCTTTTGAAACTTGACACAATAATTGTGCGACAGACTTCCGTCTGTCATTCCAGTAATGCTTCCGTCGTCGGCTCGTGAATTGAGTTCCTTCATAAAGAACTCCTTGATGGCTACTTTGCGGTTTAAACCAGTATGCTCGGCAAGGTAGGTTATTCCGAAACTACCTTGTCCCAAGACTTTTTCTATTTTATATGTACCTCCACGCAGGAGAGTTCCTATGGTCAATTGTTGTTGCATGATTATATTATCTTTTCGCCTAACTTTTCTGCTTGCTCTACTTTTGGGGTTTCATCATCTTTCGATTTGGAAAACTTCTTAACCGCTTTGGACTTTTTCTCTTCCGTTTTGATGGTAGTCTTTATGTCTGTATCTTTCTGTGACAAGGAGTCGTTATCCTTCTTTTCTGGCGTTTCCCCTTTAGAAGACGGTGGTGTAATGCACGGAGGAGCAGTATGTCGTACAGTCGTGTTCTGCTTTGAAGAATCAAACTCCATCTCTACAGGTTGAACCGTAGCAGTGCCTGTCTTGATACTGTCTGCCTCAGTTGATCCTATTGTTTTGCCTTTTCCGCTGAAAAGGAAGAATGAAGCGACGGATACAACTGCAACAAGTAAGGTTCCAAGTATCCACGGCCATACCCTCCGTTTCTTCTTAGGCTTTCCAAACTCTGGTTTTACCCATACGCCTTTCGTTCTGGAGTGAGGTCCGCCATTTGTTGCAATAAACGCTTTGCCTTCCACCTTATCTATATGTATAAGGTGAGCCGTGTGGTTGTCCTTATTGTCTTCGGTCACTTGGCGGAGCATCTCCAACTTCTGCTCATCGGTTACGTACGGTTTGGTGATTACGTTGAGGATATTCTCGTCAGTGGCTTCCTCCAGCATACCGTCGGAACACATATAGAAGTAGTCGCCTGGCAGGATGTCGGTGAGGTGGGCTACGTCTGCCTTCGCCCTGTGTTCCAGGCAAGGCTGCATGGCACGGGTAATGACGTTCTTCTGCGGATGGTGCTTCGCCTCCTCTTCCGTTATCTCGCCAACCTTCACAAGGTCGTTGACGAGAGAATGGTCTTGCGTACGGAACATGATGCGAGCAGGCGACCTCTTAGTTGCCGGTCGCAACTGGTAGATGCGACTGTCGCCGATATGCGCGACTGTTGCACCGCTGGCATGAAGGCAAAGGAATGTCATGGTCGTTCCCATCTTCCGTTCCTCGCCATTGTCTTTGGCGTCAAGCGCATCATAGGCGGCACTAAGGGCTTGCTGGAAAATCTCGTCTGTCAGAGGCTCCGCCAGATTCCATAAGGAGAGGATTGTCTTGCTCATCACCTCACACACCGTAGATGAAGCCACTTCGCCTTTCTCGTGCCCGCCCATTCCATCGCAGAGAATGAAAAGGCGGTCATTAGGCGTTGACTTACCCAATGCAGGGAAGAGGGAATCTTCTTGATTCGCCCTTTGCCCGAGTTCCTGCAGGTTGTATGCTTTAATCTTGTATCTCATACGCCGTTAGATTTTGAATGTCAGTTCTGTGTTGCCCATCTTGATGCGGTCGCCGTTGTTCAGGATGAGTTGGTCTTGCTGTCCGATGAGTGAGCCGTTCAGATAAGACGGATTTTTGTTGGCTCCGTTTCTCAGAATGTGGACTGTCTTTCCGCCTGCATTGCTTACCTCTATGATGGCATGGCTACGGCTCATGGTGCGGTCGTCGGTTACTATCTGCACCGAGGCTGTAGAAGAACCGGCCTTACGTCCAACGGTGTTGATGCCAATGTATAGCTGATATGTCCTTCCCATAACGTCGGTCAGTGTGCCTATCTTGACGCTTGGGGCAAGGCCGATGTGCGTTTCTTCCGCACTGTTTTGCGATGGCGGTGCAGAACAATATTGCGTCTCTTCACAAGAAGAGGCGGCAGGGTTCGGTTGCTCCACATACCGCTGGCACTTGCCAACGACGTGCTTTTCCTTGCATACAGGACAAGTGAAGGATGCCGCATTGATGTTCGAGGCATCCTGCAAGCGGAGAATCTTGCCGCAGGTTGGGCATTTTATCTTTATCTCATTCATCGTTACACATTTATTCTATATGTTGCTACCACTTCATTACCGTCATGTCGTCGGAGAACTTTCCCCACATCACAGGATGCTGGAGGTTGCCGGACTCCTTCTTCACCCTTGCACTCACATAGTCGAAGAGTTCCTTTGCCGTGATGATGCGGTCTTTGTTCTTGTCAGCGCCGCCCCGCAAACCATGTTGCAAGGCGTAGGTAAAGAAACCGTTGGTCGTTTTGGGCGTTTCTATCGACCTTTCGTTGTCGCGGCACGAGAGGAAGAGCATCACGTTGCTGCCACTATAACTGCCGCCTTTAGTGGAAACCGGCTTCTTGCCCTGTCTCATGGCGCCCGAATAGCAAGCGTCGGCGAATATCATCTTGTCCTTGCTCTTGCAAGTCTCTATCGCCGAGTAGATGTCACTATAGTAGAGACAACCGTCGTAGCAGACAAAGCCGCCCTTTACGCCGTGCCCGCTGAAGAACATCACCACGATGTCGTCTTCCGCAGCTATAGAAGCCATCTTCCGCAACGCCGCCTTGACGGTAGACACCTTTGCCTTGTCGTTCATCAAGAGACAAACCTTTGCCTGTTTGTTCTGCTTGTAGAGCCACTGCATAGTGGCGGCATCATTGTGCGGCAAACGGAGGTCGTGCTGCGTGCCAGGATAGTCGGAAATGCCGACCGACAGCAGGTATATCTTGGCTTGGCCAACTAGGGGCAGCAAAGCCAAGAGTAACATTAACAGCAGAAGTCTGATCGCTTTATACGAATTGCGGATCAACATCATTGTTATAGTCGGTTTGCTCGTTGTCGGCATTGTAGGCAAACGTTTCATGCTCCTGCTGCATCTGTTCCTGCTGTTGGGCAAGATAAGCCTGTTGGTAATCGGACATCTGCACATGCTCGTTGGACAGGTCATAGACCTCACCCTCATCTATACACTGGTTATGATTTTCGTCCACAGCGAGCACATCCGCCACGCCGTCACCGTCAATATCAAAGACCGCAGCCACTTCCTCACCGTTGGTTAGCACTGCCGCTTGCATGGCCTGACCTTGGCCGCCCTGCACCTCATACACTCCCAATACTTGCACCTCACTAGTGGCATTGCCGCTTGTGTCGTCAACGGCGGCATGCACTTCCGGATTGGGAGTCACGGGGTCAGCCCCATTGTTGCCTGTATAGTCGGCCTCTGCGATTTCTTCTGCGTCAACCTTGGCCGCAACTTCCTCTTTCGGAGCCTCCACATGTTGTTCCTTTTGGGGTTCTTCTTTTGCTGCGGCAACAGGTTCTTCCTTTGCCGGAGCTTTCTCTTTTGGTTTCTGCTCTTCGGTTTCTTTGCCGTGGAGCATAGTTGTTGCCGCATATGTTGCGCCACTGCCCACGGCACCGCCCACCATTGCTGCGGCTGCCGTTGCCGCCTTATTTCCTCTACTGCCTTTATTTGCTCTTTCTGAACACTCTGCGTTTGCGGTCTGCTTAGCCTTACCATTGTCCTGGGGCTGCATGATGATTGTTTCTTCGTTGTTCATACCGATTGTTTTATGGGTTCGTAATTCTTTTGACGCTGCAAAGATATTCCATTTGCCTATGCCGTCCTTATGTTTCTCTGCATCCTGTAGCAAACGCCCCAATTGTTGTACGAAACGTCAGTGGGTGTACTTGCAGCCACAGGCAAAACACTGTTTGTTGTACTCTATGTTCCTGTAAGGGACAGTTCCGAAAGGCTTGCCGCATTCCGGATTGGGACACTTGTATTTCTTGGCATACTCCTCGTCGAGGTCGTGCAACTGTTGTTGAACGGTTGTACTGAAGCTTCCCCTTACGAAGAAATAGACAGCAATGGCGAGAGCCGCCACAACGATAACAATGCGTAGCGTCTGGTCTATGCCCGGAATGAAACCGATGCACATGCCCAACATTGAGAGAATGCCTTGCAAGCGTTGCTTATTGGCCGATTTTGCTGCATTGTTCTGTATCTCCATTCTGCGGTCGTCGTATTCCTTCCACACCCTCTCCAATGGTTTCAGCGAGAATGTCGGCACTTCATCATGCTGCGCATTGTCATTGACAGGCGCAACACCTACCATTTGCAATATCAGCTGCAACGGCACAAGAAATTTCTCTTCGCCTAACTGCACTTTGCTTGCCGGCGTAATCCCCTTGCTGAATATCTGGTTGCCGTCAACGTAGGTCACATTTTGAGCCTTGATATTCTCGATGTTGACACTGCTACCGTTGACAGTAATCCTGCAATGCTTCCTGCTGACAGACAACGGCACCGCGCCAGCCTGTCCAATGTTGAACTCACGGTCGCCGATGGTGCAGTGCAACCGGCGCGCCCCTTCTTCCCGTCCTATAATGATTTCCATGATGCGGTTTATTCTACGTTTATGTGGGTCTTGTTGGGAACGCGCCCAACAAGAATGTCTTTCAGTTGCCGGAGTGCTTCTTTCGATATGCCCAACTGGAAGGTAAAGTTCACTCCATCGGTCACCACGAGACTTTGCAGCAAAGGTTGCACTTTATATATAAAGGTGAGGTTGACAATGAAACGCTTGCCTATGCGCGCAAAGATGGAAGCACGCTCACGCAAACTCTCGGAAATGAACTGCTGCATATGGCTGAGGTTCATGCAGACTGAGACTTTCTGCTTGTTGATAAGCACTATATGGGTATAGTTGCCGTCACCCTCCATATAGACAATCTTGGAACAGTCAAGGCGAATAAGTTCGTCGCGAGTGTTGATATACAAGTGTCCTGTAGACATAACAAACCATCTGTTATCACATTGTCTTCTCCTAAACAATGTAGAGTTATCATTCTGATTTACAGACACAAAAAAGCGTGGAGAACTTACCTGTTGTCCATTCCACAGCTTGAGGCTCTCGCATTGCCTATTATAGTCGAACAGACAACGTCAGAGCCCACGCCGATATGAAAATACATGACCTCGTGGTGATAAAGTACAACATGTCATTGCCTCCGTAAGAGTACAATGATGGCTGTCAATAAACCACTCGGCATGATATAATCACACCCAGGGCATCTACCGTTGCTAAGTTCAAGACTATAATGACTTTGAATTTGCGAGATTCCAAGCTGTCTCAAACAGAGCGTCAAGTAAACGCCTTATTTATGTCGTGCCTCTTTGCCCACCCTCCTCCTTTGTTGCAGATGCGAGACCTGCATAAAGGCTCGGCGTGAGTTGAGGCATGGACGCATTGAAGCAAAGTGCATGAATGCACCAGCCCAAATAGTCCATCACAAAAGTATAATAAATTTCCCGAACAACGGAAAAACATAAAAGAAAAATGCGCTAATTGACATGAAAGTCACACCAAACAACATGGGAAGTTGTCCTGAATAACATACTAAGTCATGTCAAATGCCATGGAAAGTTGGCTCACATCGAACGGTGCGCGTGCTCACATCGAACGAAACGAGCACGCGCACCGTTCGATGTGAGCACGCGCACCGTTCGATGTGAGGTGACTTAGTGCCGTGTTTGGCACGACTTTGCCTGACGTTCAGCATGACTTACAATGGCGTTCAGCACAACTTACCATGATATCGAGCAAAGCCCTCCGCCACGTCTAACACGCTCAAAGCAAGTCTCAAAAAACAAAAGCAAGTCTCACCAAAAGCTCAATGCGAGCCTAAAGCAGTCGACCACAGCTAATAAAAAGAATAGCAATGGGAGGAAAGCGCGAAATGGCTTTCCTCCCATTACTATTATAATATGTGGCGAACGTTTTTTCAGACTGCCACAAACCGGATGGCGACAGGCTATCTACTTGCCGTTGCCAGTTATGAAAGCGGCCACGGTCTTGGCGATGTGCGCCGCGCCCTTGTCAGTGGGATGTATGCCATCGCGCTGCATCTCGTCGCTCGTGGGGTCAATCACGGGGTGCAGGTCGAGCACCTCAAGCTTGTTTTTCTTGGCCACCTTCTGTATTGCCGGTATCACGCCAGCCACAATTGTGGAGTCGATTATCGACTTTGGATTGTCTGTGTCGCCCGGCGTGCCTGCCTTGATGGGCGTGCAGAGGATGATGCGCGGTTTGGAAGGCAAAGCCTTCAACTTGTTCACCATCTGCTGGAGGTCACCGGAAAATTCCTTCCCGTGCGCATTCCAGTTGATTGGCTTGCTGTCGTTGGTGCCAAGCTTTATGACCACGATGTCGGGATTGAACGCCTGCGCCTCTTTCCACGCATTCTCCTTGGTGTAAGGACGGTCGCCGTTGGTCAGAAGAGTGCGTGCGCTCACTCCGAAGTTGCGCACATAATAGTCAGAACCGAGCTGACGCTGAAGCTGTGCAGGATAGCCGTTCACATCAGACATAGGTATGCCGAAGCCGTCGGTGATGCTGTTGCCGATGCAAGCCACACGTTTTGCCGTGGCCGACGGAGCCTTGAGATGGTCAAGCCATGCGCCAAGTTCGTTGAGCACCTGGTCGTGATAGGCGAAAGTGCTCTTGAAACCGAAGCCGTGGCCACCTGCGGGATAGACGTGCAGTGCCGACGGGATGCCGGCGCGGCACAAGGCGGTGTAGTAAGGCAGTCCGTTGGTGAGCGGCGGCACAGCCCTGTCGTCTGCCGCCATGATAACGATGGCCGGCGGAGTCTCGTGCTTGCGCACCTGCTTGTCGTTGGAATAAGCCTTGACCATCTTCTCGTCAGAACGCCTGTCGCCAAGAAAACCGACCACAGAGCCTTTGTGAGTGACGCGTTCGTCCATGGAAATGACCGGATAGAACAGTATCTGGAAGTTGGGACGCGTCTCAATCGGGGCGTGGGTTGCCGTGGTGGAAGCCAAGTGGCCACCGGCAGAAAAGCCCATGATGCCCACGTCGTAGGGGTTGACGCCCCACACCGCAGCACTGTCGCGCACCATGCGTATGGCATTTTGCGCATCGCTCATGGGCAGAGTGCCGTCGCCACCTGGCATACGGTACTTCAGCACGCAAAAGGCTATGCCCTTCTGATTGAAGTACTGTGCCCAGTCGGTGCCCTCATTCTGCATTGAGAGGTGGGTGTAGCCGCCACCAGGGCAGTCAACGATGGCACGTCCCGAGGGATTTTCCGGCAGGAACACCTGCATATTGGATTGGCCGTCGGGCGTGATGTTCACAGTAAACGTGCGCGCCGTCTGCGCAAAGGCAGACAAGCCCACCGCCACGACAGCGGCAAACGTCAACATTCGTTTCATTTGCATTGCCACTCCCAGTTTACTTCATGTCAAGGTACTTTATCTTGTCCATGTCGCCATAGTCAAGGTTTTCGCCACCCATGCCCCACACAAACATATAGTTGCTTGTGGCGGCTGCGCAATGCACGCTCCATTCGGGCGACATCACAGCCTGCTCGTTGTGTAGCCAGATGACGCGCGTCTCCTGCGGTTCACCCATGAAGTGGGATATGGCGTTGCCCTCAGGCAGATTGAAATAGTAGTATGCCTCAACGCGGCGGCCATGGGTGTGGGCAGGCATGGTGTTCCACACCGATCCGGGAGCCAGCTCAGTCAGTCCCATCTGCAACTGGCAGGGACCGCCCTTGCCGCCGTTTTTCTCGGAAAGCACGTTGTTCACAATCAGCTGATTGATTACGCGGTCGTTGCTCTCTTCCATCTTGCCTGCATGGAAACTGTTTGAGTTGAGGCACTTCAGCTTCTTTGCCCTTGCGGCATCGTTGCAGACAATCATCTGCGTGGGATATTCCTTGTGAGCCGTTGTGGAGTTGAGATAGAACTTGGCGGGATTGGAAGCGTCCTTGCTGGCGAAGGTTATCTCCTTGGAACCGCGACCGACATAGAGTGCATCCTTGAACTCAAGTTCATACTTCTTGCCATCAACGGTGACGATGCCCGTGCCTTTGCTGGTGTTGATTATGCCAAGTTCACGGTTGTAGCAGAAGTAAGGAGCCTTGAGCGGGTCGATTGATTCGAGTTTCAATACAGTGCCAACGGGCATTGCTCCGCCATAGACCACGCGGTCGTACATGGAGTAAGTGAAGTGAATCTTGCCAGCTTCCATCACCTTTTCCATCACGAAAGCGTCACGCAGGCGCTGCGTGTCGTAGGTTTTCACGTCCAGAGGGCTGCATGCTGTCTGCACGGTGTAGTCAGTCTGTGCGCCGGCACTCATGGCCGAAGCCAGGAGAACGGCTGATAAAAATAGTTTGTTCATTGTTATTGTCTTTATTTGTTGTTACGTTTTAGTCTGTCCTATGCTTGATTTATGCAGCCTTCTTTGCCTCGCGGTCTTCACGCACAATGCGGCGGTTGTTGACGACCATGAGAGCCACCGTCACAATGGTCAGCAGAGCCATGCCGACATACTGCAACTTGACGCCACGGTAGATGAGCCAGCCGAAGAGAGACGACGCAAAGTCGAGCGCACCGCCGGCAAAGCCTTCGGGAATGTGTGCCGTCGGGTCTTTCGTAGCCTCATAGACGCTGTTGGCTGCAAGAGTGAAGTCGGGCGACATATCGGTGACGAAGTAAAGTCCGATGACCAAGGCCAGCAGGCCGACAATCAACGTCTTCACCACGTTGCCCTTGGTGAATGGAAGCACCATCGGGAAGAGATAGAACATTCCGGCGAGTGAGGCAAGGGGCAGAAACTGGTTGCCGGGCAGAAACACTGCGATGGCCAATATGGCAGGAATCAGGATGACGGAGGCCACCAGCGTGGTGGGATGACCTATCACCAGAGCGGGACTCATGCCGATGTGTACTTTCTTGCCGTTGAACTTGGTCTTGACGAGTTCCTGCGTCTTCTCGGAAATGGGTTTCAGACCGTCTATGAACAGCGATGTTATGCGCGGAATGAGTTCCATCACAGCGCCCATGGTCACGCCGAGAAACAGTATCTTCTTTATATCCAGCTGCGCAGCCCAGCCGATGAGTGCTCCCACTATCACTCCGAGCACGAGCGGCTCGCCGAGCACACCAAACTTCTTCTTCAGCCCCTCTGCATCGATGTCCAGTTTGGAGAAGCCGGGAATCATGTCGAGCAACTTGTTCAGCACAATGGCTATCGGCATAAAGCTCTGGCAGAACGGCTGGGGAATAGATATACCATCAAGGTCGTAATACTTCTGAAAACGTTCGGCGGTCAGGTCGGCGCAGACGAGCGTTATGATATAGCACACAATGGCAGCAAAATAGCCCCAAAGCAGACTTTCGTCCATCACGAAGTAGGCCACGGCACCGATGAAAGCGAAGTGCCAGTAGTTCCACAGGTCAATGTTGACCGTGCGTGTAGTCTTGGTGATGAGCATGAGGAAGTTGATGCCCAAGCATATCGGTATTATCAGCGCGCCTACGGCAGTGTTGTAGGCCACGGCTGCGGCTGCCGGCCATCCCATGTCAAACACGTTCAATTGCAGATGATACAGGTCGGAAATGCTCTTCAGCGGAGCGTTGAAATTGGTGGTAAGCAACGCCGTGACTACTCCAAGTCCCACGAATCCAACGCCGACAAACAGGCCGGACTTCAGGGCTTTTCCAAACTTCATGCCTATGCACAGGCCGATAACAGTAAATATGATTGGCATCATCACGCTAGCACCCAAGCTGATGATATAGCCGAACACTTGTTCCATAAATAACTTTTTTTGTTTTTCAGTTTAGGTTGGATGCAAAGTTAACTTATTTTTCTCTGTCATACAACTATTTGCACCACTTTAGAACAGTTGCGCAAATTTGCGGCTCAAGTTTCACACAGCAAGAAAAGGAGACTTTAGTTAAAAGCGCGAACAAGATTTGCCCAGACAAGGAACAACACTTGGCATAGCCTCGAAGAGACCATGGCGTGAGCATTGGTTTACTTACCTCATACCCTGCGCCAGAACTTTGCCCCGGTTCCTATAGTAGGCACTGCGTACCTCAAATCAAAAGACTAATTTATAGAACCACCCTTATACCAAAAATCATATCGATTTTCCCTAAAGATTGTATACATTTCCCCCAAAGATTGCATACATTTTTGAAAACGAAAGATACGGTTTTTGAAAACACTATATGCCAACAAGTTGCAAAGCACCGCCCTATAAAAAAAGTTTCAACCTTTAGTGACGTACAATGAAGCCAGCTTCATTAGGCTATGAAGTTAGCTTCATTGCCCAATGAGGTTAACCTCGATGACTATTGAGGTATATACTCACTTGACATGAAGGCTTTGGCAAATGACCATTGCGCAGTACCTACTACAACACAAAAGCCGCATGCCATTCACGAGGGAACAGCACGCGGCCTATTGTAATGATGCCCTTCAGGGCATTTTTCTACTCTTTACTCGAACGGCAGATACCAACGGCTATCGTTGTAGAGTACACTGGCGTCGCGTCCGTCGATGGAGAGCTTGTTGACAAGCCACTCGGTACCGAAGTTTGCACCATAGATGCCTGCACTGTTCTTGTGGCGCGTCATGCGAAGCAGGTCGGGGAAACGAGTGCCTTCAAAGGCTGCCTCCAAAGCATACTCATCGCAGATGAGGTCCTCAACGGCATTTTGAATCTCCGCTGTGCTCAGCTTGGCCATAATCTCAGCAGCTGTTCCGTTTTCCGTCACGGGCACAGTCACCCTACCGGGGAACTTTGCAGCCAACTCCTTCACCTTGTTGACAACGATGGTGTCCATCTGATAAGGTGAGCAACCGGGATAGTTGCCGTCGAAAGTGTAGGCAGTACCATAGGAGTGAACACCTGCGAATGAACGCACCTTGCTCAAGCCGCCGTCCTCGTAGGAAGTGCTAAACTTATACCTGTTGGTAGTTGAGAGGAAAGGCACTGTGGTTTGCAGCATCTGACGAGTAGAGTCGCCTATGTAGGTGATGGTGCTTTCCAGGAGTCTGTCGCTGATACCGTCCTTAAGAATGGCAAAGGCGGCGTCGGGATAGCCCATGCGGTTGAGAGCTTCGGCCAAGTGCAGATAGACTGTGGTCTGGCGATACAGATACATATTGCCGTACATGTATTTGTTCATCCACCACTTTGTGGTGTCGTTCTCCTCGCCTCTGTTAAGTCCAGCGGTCTGCGAGAGATAGTTGCCCAGTCGCAAGTCGCCCGCCTTGATGTAATAGATTTCATTGTCTTCACCGTTTCTCATCTTATAATACACATCCTGAGCGTCGCTCAAGTTGCGCAAAGCCGACGAGGGAAGTATCTGCATTTGGTCAAGCACATAGTCAGACCTTGTTCCATAGTAGTTGTAGCCGAATGCTTCAGGCACTGCCGTTGTGACGCCCTGACGAGAGTTCACGGGCATTGTGATGCCGGTGATCAAGTCGGTCTGGTTGTTTACAGCGTATCTGCCGCTCCAGCTGGTGGCACCCGTGATGTCTACGGTTGCACCCTGGGGCATTTCCACCTTCGAGCTTCCGTAGTTATAACGACTGCTCGATGTCAACTGGGGAGTCTGACGCACCTCATTGTTGATGAGGTAGCGGGCATAGGCAGCAGCGGCCTTGGGATACTGGCCATCCTCAAGGTAGAGGTCGCCAAGAATGAGAGCCACCGGCACATACTGCTTGGAGGCAGTGAGCTGCTTGGCGGTTCCGAAGTTGGTGGAACCAATGGCCTGTGAAGTCACACCGCTGGTGGGCACGCTCATGTCGGCATACTGTTCCAAGTCGGGAGCCAAGGCCTGTACGATGCCAGAGATGTCTTTCTTATCAAACCTTGTCTCGTTGATTTGAGAGATGGTGGTAAGCGGTTGGGTGAAGAACGGCACCTGCTTGTAGTTGCGCACCAACTGCAGATAAGCCCAAGCACGGAAAGCCTTGACAGCGGCATACTCCGGCATGGCCACCTGGGTACTACCAGTGAGCAGCGTGGTGTCGCGATGGGCTATATAGTAGTTGCAGTTGTTGATGATGCGGTAGTAGGCATAGGCACTGTCGTACTTGCCCACTGCGGTGTCGTTGTACTCATAGAGCTGACGGAGATTCTTGTCGGTATTCTCATTGGCCTTCACCAAGTCGCCGCGCATCTCTCCGGTGAACACATACTGGTCGGCCACCTGCTGCACAGCCTGCAAAATACCGAAAGCATAGAAGATAGAGTCGGTCTTCTGGCTTATCGAGGGGTCTATCAGCTGGCGGTCGCTATCTGTTTCCAGCATGTCGGAGCACGAAGTTGCTCCGAACACGCCGGCTAAAGTCATCAAGGACAATAATATCTTTTTCATCTTTTCTGCTTTGTTTAGAGGTTAATCTTTACTCCTGCCAGGAAGTTGCGTCCGTAAGAGAGGTTGCCGCAGTCAATGCCCTGATAGAGCACACCGTTGGCTGCACTCACTTCGGGATCGCTGCCAAGATACTTCGTGAGGGTGAACACGTTTTGAGCCTCAGCCCACACGGTCAGACCCTGAAGCCATGTCCATGAACTTGGCACAGGTATGCTGTAAGTAAGTTTCACGGTCTTGAGGCGCAGATAGCTGCCATCCTCTATCCAGCGGTCGCTGAAGCGGTTGTTGCCCATCGGGTCGCCGTAGCAAGCGCGAGGCAGAGTGGCCTGCTGACCCTCATAGCGCCAACGGCCTGTCTCGGCCACCTGCTGGTTGTAGAGCGTAGAACCTGAGTTGAGCACCGAACGCTGGTAGTTGTAGATGTCGTTGCCCAAGCTATAGTTGAAGCCGATGTTGAGGGTGAGTCTCTTCCAGCTTACGTTAGCAAAGATGTTACCGTAGATGTCGGGGTTGGGGTCGCCTATTATCACCTTGTCGTTGTCGTCGATAGCGCCGTCACCGTTGACGTCAGTGAAATGCACGTCGCCAGCCTTGAAATACTGCTTGGCACCGGTGTTGTCGGTCATGTAGAGATAGCCGTCCTTGCCGGCAGCCTTGGCATCAGCGTCGGTTGAGAACACGCCTTGGGTCTTGTAGCCGTAGAACACGCCAACGGGGCAACCCTCGCGGGTGAGGATGTTGCTGGTGCCGTATACAGAGCTTAGCATATCCTTACCGTCGGGCAATGATGTCACCTTATTCTTATAGTGACCCACAGAAGCTCCTATCTCGGCAGTCCAGTCTTTGGTGGCAACCGGCTTGAAAGAGAACTGCAACTCAAAACCGTTGTTCTGCAAAGATCCGCCGTTGGTCCAGTAGTTGTTGATACCGCCCACAGGGTTCTTGAAGTTCACGAGAGTAAGCAGGTTGGTGGTGTTGTGCAAGAAGTAGTCGAAACCAACGCTCACACGGTTGTGAAGCAGATTGGCCTGCAAACCGATGTTCCACTTATAGGTCGTCTCCCACTGAATCTCGTCGTTACCGATGTTGGTGAGCTGCAAGCCAGTGTACTTCTGGTTGTAGCGTACTGTAGTATAAGTGGTGCGTGCGGCATAATTGCTGATGTCGTCGTTGCCGCTCATGTCAAATCCGGCATTGATGCGCAGATAGTCGATGCCTGAGTTCTTGGGGAACCAGCTCTCATTGGTGAGCACCCAACCCAACTGCACGCTGGGGAACAAAGCCCACTGCACGCCAGCCAGCTTCAGGCCCTTGGCCTTGCTGCCGAAACGGCTGTTGGCCTCGGCTGAAAGCGAGAGTGTGACGAAGTAGCGGTTCATGTAGTTGTAGTCGCCATTGACATACCACATCATATACTTCCACACGTCGCCGGCACCACCGATGTTAGGATAAGGCTCGGTGCTGAGCACGGGGTTCTTGTCGGAAGTCTCTCCGTTGTACTGTGTGGAGAGGTCGCTGCCGTCAAAGTTGAAGTAATTATAGCGGAAGCCTCCGTATGCAGACACAGAGTGTGCACCGTAGATGTGGCTCCAGTCGAGACGAGTGTCGCTCACGAAGTTGCTTTCCTTGCTGAAGAGCGATGCAGCCTTGCTGGTAACGGTACCGATGCCCGACACCTGGAACGAAGGAACGCCATTGTAGGGACGGTGGTAACGCTGAGCATTACGGTTCAGAGTGTAGCTTATATCCTCAGAGAGGTGGAAGCCACGGCCAAGATTGAACGTAGGAACGAGGCGGATGTTGAAGTAAGTGTTCTCCGCACGGTTCTTGTTGTCACCCGAACCGTATGCCAAGATGGCTGTCGGGTTGGCCAAAGAATACTCCGAACCAAGTTGGCTGTAGATATCGTCGGCTCCGTAGAGCAGAGAAGTAAATCCGCCAGTAATCTTGTTGTACTGGTAAGGAGCCACGATGGGAGCCTTGATCAGCGACAAGAACGTGGGCGAAGTGATGGCACCTGCGGTAAGGTCAGCAGGCACTCCGTCGTCAAACACATTGTTGTTGGTGCGGGCGAAAGAGATGTCGAACTTGGTGTCGAGCCACTTCACGATGTTGATGTCGGTGTTGAAACGTATGTTCAGACGGTCAAAGTCGTTGCCCTTGGCTGTGCTCTCTGCTGACATGTAGCCCACAGAGAGGTTGTACATACCAACGTCGTCACCACCCTGCACATTGATGCTGTAGTTCTGCGATATGGCTGTGCGATAAGCCTCCTTAGTCCAGTCGGTGTTGTTGTGATATGTATGGTAGTAGTAGCCGTTGGGGTCGTCGTTCAAGAAGTTGTAGTCAATCTTATTAGTACCCGTAAGCTCAGTATTGTCTGAGATAGTACCGAGCATCTCGGCTGCATACGAACGATACTGCGAAGAGTTCATCATCGTAGGCAGTTTGGGTATGAGCGACACGCCGGCCGATATGTTGGCGTCGATGCGTGTAGCCATAGAGTGGCCGCGCTTGGTCTCGATGAGCACCACACCGTTGGCACCGCGCGAACCGTAGAGAGCGGTAGCGTTCTTGAGCACCGTCACTTTCTCTATATCGTCAGGCGATATGTTGGCGAGGATATTGTTGAACTGTCCATCGTGCAGCGAAGTGCGGTTGTACTGCATGTCCTGCTCCACACCGTCGACGATAACGAGCGGCTGCGAATTGGCGTTGAGCGAATTGAGACCACGGATGAACATTGACGAACCAATGCCGGGAGCGGCAGAGCGCGACAGTGCGCGAACATCACCTCCAAGCTGATTGCCAAACACCTCGTCAACCGAAGCGCCGCCACGCGTCACGTCAGCCGAGCGGCGTGCGGTAATCGTGGTACCGTCTTCATACATCGGAGCGAACTTGTCGCTGAGCATATATATCTGCACGTTCTGACTCTCGTCGCCAGCCTTTACACCCACCTGTTGTGACAGGTAGTCGGGCGTGTGAACATAGAGCGAGGTGACAAACTTGGGCACATTGATAGCAAACGAGCCGTCCTCTTCAGTCATGGCCGTATAGCGCTTGTTGCCCAAAGCCTGCAACTGCACTCCACCGAGTGGCTTGTTGGTGGCCTTGTCATACACCACGCCTTTCAGAGTCACTGTAGGATAAGTCTTTTGTGCGACCACCTTCTTGGGCTTCTTCACCTCTGCGGCATCCTCGTCACCGTCCACACTCTGTGCGAAAGTGTAGGCATTGACTCCCAAGGCAAAGACGCAGGCAGTAAGTCGGAGACCATACTTCTGCATTATGTCATTTATGTTTTTCATATTCATCAGTCTTCTTTAGTTGCATTGTATTCACCTTTTGACACCGGGCGCAACAGCACCTTCATCAAGCGTATCTCGCTGCTGTACTTGTCACGCTCAGAGTTCTTTCTTGACGCCTTAATAATAATCGACGGACCGACATCAGTGCTGGCATACGACACGGGCAAGGTTATGCTGCCCAGCTTAACTGTGTCAACCAGAGCCTTGCCATTCTCGTCAAAGCGGCGCGAATAAGAGTTGTCAATGATAAAGTCAACTTGCTCCTTATCCGCAGGATTGACTGCGCCGTCAGAACTGAAGCGCCATTCTGTTGTAGTCTTCACATTGTCACCGACCTGCGAATAGCGCATGGAAGCCTTATACTTGTTGGGCAAAGTGTCTATTGCTGCAGTAGAATACGAGTAGGGAGGAGCCAACACAACGTAAACATTATATGAGCCAGATGTTACGTTTGGCAACATCATTTCCAGTTCCGGCGTTGCAAGTTTACTGTTAGGCAACACATTGTACCAAGACATTGTCTCGCTATTGCGCAAACTGTCGGTAAACGTCACCGACAGTCTCGAACCGGTTCCCGACTTCACGTTTATCACGTTGCTGCTTGTAGGAGTGAATCCCTGCTCGGTGCTATAGACATCCCAGGGACGAAAGGCCAGAGAGTCCATCACGAGACCCATGCCATTGCTCATTCCAACCCTTGAACTTACGTGATGCAGAAGTTCTGCCGGGCTTGAAAACTTATACCTTGAAGAGGCGGTACGCACTGAGTCATTTTCGGCGAAACTGCTTGTCAGAAAGCCTCCGTTATAGGTGTCGTTGTTGCTGAATACAAGCGTCTGAGCCAGACCCTCATGCGCCAAGGAGTCCTTCAGATAGTTGACCTTTGACACTGTATACACCTGATCGACCACGTTGCCTTGGGCATCCTTACCTCGGTAGGGGATATACTGCTTCAGCTTTAAAGCATCGGCAGCCTTTGACAGCTCGGCATTCCATGCCGCATTGGTTGGCAGAAGTATTGTGTAAGAACTGTCCTCTTCGCTGATTTTCGCCCGGAGACGATTGGCGAGAGTGTTGTATGTCACCATCACAGAGTCGATGTAGGTCTGCTTTCCGTCAACTATAGGTCCAACGACGCTCTTCGACTCGTCAAGATACGTCTCATTGTACTTGCGGAAATAGGCTGCAACAGAGTCAACGCCCAAGCTCTTCACCAATGCCGTATCGCTAAAGAAGTCAAGGATGTTGGGATAATACTGGGCAACACCGTCAATCTTGTGCATCACGCCGTTGGTTCCGGCAATGTTGGTTGCGGTGACATTGAGTCCGCCAAATGTGCAAGTGCCGTTGTTGGTGAAGTCATACGACTTGTTGTTCAGTGTGCGAATGCGCTTGGGAGAACTCCACAAGCCGCTCACCACATAGTTGTAGTTGGCGATATGGTTCTTCACAAACTGCTGCACGAGCTGGGCAGAGTCAATACTTTCGTATTGCGCCAAGTCGAACGTTCCGTTTGTCGGTGCCCACACCGTGTAGCTGTTGGCGCTGTTTAGCACCTTGTCGTAGCCGGTCTTGGTGAGCAACGAGGCGAACTGGCTCAAGTTGCTGTCGCCGTTAATATTCTCCCATAGGGTCTTGTCGGCCGAGGCATTGCCGTCCACGTATGCCTCGTTGTAGTCGGAGAAGTCGGTACATGAGGTAGCCGACAGCATTGCTGCCGCTACCGCCATTATTCCGTAATATGCTTTCTTTTTCATTTTTCAGGCATTTAGTTGTTTTAGAACCAGTCCTCAGAGTACTTGTCGTTGTCAACGATGTCAACAGGTACAATCTCGATAAAGTCGAACTGCCACTTCAAGGCATCGCTGGTGGTGGCGTTCTTCATGCGGAGCCAGTAGTCCTGACCCTGCTTCATCTCTACGCGGCCCAATATCTTGCGCAGCTGCGGTCCCATAGCGTCACCACGCTCATTGTTAGCCTCCATATCAGGAGTGGTGTTTTCCGGGTGTCCATAGACGCTGGCAGGACCACGCATATAGCCACGTGTGCGCATGGCCTTGTCGGTGGCAATACCTTGGTCTTCCTCTTCATAGAATGGTACCCATCCAATGCGAGGGTCAGTGCCGTCTATACGCATGTCAAGAGGAATGTCAAGAGCACGCATGTCCTGAATGTTTGACGACTCGCCTATGAAGAACTGCACAAAGCCCATGTGCGATGCGCAAGCATAATAGAAGCGCAGCTCATAGGTTCCACTTGTGGGCACGTGAGGCAACTTGATTGCCAAGTCGTACTGTCCCCATCCCTGGAAAGAGTCAGACTGCCACAGGCGGAATGCGCCATGTACATTGTAGCGGAAGTAGTTCTTGCTGGTATAGCTCTTCACATTCTCGAAATAGTCAAGCGGGAAAGCTATACGGCTACCACTGCTGCCTCCATTGTCCTCCTCGACTTCTTTCATAACCTTGTAGCGTATGCCATTGTTGATGAACTCCGGGATGAATGTAGTAGCATCGATGCGCATACGCTCGTGAAGCACACCGTTGGGAACATCCTGATTGTAGACCAAAACATCCTTAATAGGATGCACATAGCCGTTGAGAGCCTGAATGTCAGTACGCTCTATCACCACACCCTTATTGAGCACAGGATGCATGGCATCGGTACCTCTTGTGCCAACCTCATCGGTCAAAGTATTGTTCTGAACCCAACGGTTGATATAGAGGGTCTTGCTGCTCTTGCCCGGACGCCATATCTTCATCATGGTGTGGGGCAGCATGGTCTCGTAATAATCGTAGGGTTCGCCTTCGTTACAATAATTGTAATAGTTCCACGAGTTACCATTGCTCTTCTGGCCGTTATCCTCAAACACAAGCTGGTCGGCAGCCATCTTCATGCCGAGTATGTGATAGGCAACGAACATATTGAGGGCATTGTAGCGGTTCGTATAGTCGTCACCAGTACTTACCTTAATACCCTTCTCGTTAAGATAGTCATACCAAGCCGAGGCACCGCCATACTGCGAGTTAGCATATTGTACCAAATCGTCAAACGAATTGATGCCTTTTGCCTTGAACACAGCATCTGGCTCTGCAAATACGGTGAAGCCATACTGGCATGTAGTAGGATACCAGCAAGGAGTCTTAAAGTCATCATTCAGACGGTCACCATCCTCCATATTATAGGTTATTCCTCGATCCGTCTTCGTCAGAGAATCGGCCAAGCCTGTTCTCTGCAGAGCTTCGCTGAAGATTGAATATTCTTCCATGCGCTGCAAAGTCTCACCGATAAGACGCGACGAACGAGGAATCACTCCGTCGATTATGTGTACATAACCGTTGCTCACCTCGTTGCCGGAATTGGTAATAGTCACGACATCGTTCAAGACGATGTTTCCAGTGTTGACATCGGTCTTGGTTGTGAAAGCACGTCCCAAGAATGTGTTGACGCTCAAGCCCGTCGTACTGCTGCCAAGCGTGATGGCATCGTAGAGTCCGGAAACGAGATGATACTCTGAAATGTCGGAGCACAAGCTGTCAGAGAGTCCCTCAAGCGAGTTTTCCGTCATGCCGTTGTGAGGTATCAAAGCCTCCGTGTCGTTATAAAGGCTGTCTATATACTTCATCACTCCCTGATTGGTAGGCGCAAAACAGGTGTACTGTCCGTAGGTTTCCATCTTCTGCGAATAGCCGGAGCGCGTCAATATATAGTTGAACGCAGAGAGTGTGCTGTCTTTCTGCAAGAACGTCTCTACCGTATCGTCGGTAGAAGTATAGAGGTTAGACTCATCAATGTCCTTGATGCACGACACCGTGAGCAAACCCACACCCATCAAACCCAATGACAGGGTGCGAAGCTGTTTGTTGTTACGTATGTTCTTCATCTTATAATTCTCCTTGATAGATAGTTAGTTCTTAACCAAACTCTTGCTCTTGTAAGCAGGATTCTGCTTGAGATTGGCGTTCACCTTAATCTGGCCCTCAAGCACAGGCATATAAAGATAAGGTTCAGTCTTGGTCTTGCTCACCATCACGGCCTTTGTTGACACGTTGCGCAGCAAGTCAAGCATATTCTTGTAGTTCTCTACAAAGGCCACGCCCTCATCATTCAGTTCGTTCAGTGTCTTGGTATAATCGACACCACTAACGTGACGGTAGTTGTAGCGCAGCAAGTCGAACCAGCGTTTGCCCTCAAAGGCAAGTTCCCTCTGGCGCTCCTCAAGCACAAGTTCCTCTATTCCCGTCTTGGTCTGGGTTTGAGCCGACCACTTGAGAGAGTCACTTCCGAGCGAAGCTGTGGTGATTGAACGGTTGTTGACCACTTGAACCAAGCGGAAAGCATCGTGCAGATATTTTTCCTGACTATCCTTGACAGAAGCCTTCTCCTCGTCGGAGGCGTTTTCGCCAGCATCTTCCGGAGCCAGCTGAACAAGAGCCTCGGCCTTCATAAGCATCACGTCGGTGAGACGGTAGATGATGAAGTTCTGAGCATAGTTGGTATAATCACGCAGAGTCTTCGTTTCACCAGTTCCCGCAGCAGTCAGGTTCGACATAGAATTATTGGAAACCATCTTGCGTATGGGATAAGTCTCAGAAGTAGAGCCTTTGGCTTGAGCGAAACGGTTGTAGTTCAAACGGTAGTCTGAAGTCTTCGTGTAGACATTGCTTGCAGAAGCACTTGCAAAAATGGTTGTAGCCTCCATGTAGCCAGCCACACCGGTGCTGTTCTTATACGCGTTGTACAACTGGCAGATGCCTTCGTTAGAGTTCTGAGTACCATCGAACTGCAGTTCAAAGATGCTCTCATCGGAATTCTGGTTGACAAAGATTTCGTTGAACGCATTTGAACCCGTTATCAACGGATAGCCGGCAAGTTCAGTGCTTGTGTTTCCTGCGTCATAGTTCTGGCTCTTCTTTGAGTCAATCACAAGATTGCAATAGTCCACACACTTCTGGTAATCGGCGGCACTATGGTTGACCGAAGCCCTCCACAAGTACATGTCAGCCAAGAGGGCATACATACCGTCCTTGTTGATGTAGCCAAAGTTGCGCCAGTCGGTATAGGCTTGAGAAGAAAGAGCGTTGGGAAGAACTTCCTCCACATCCTTTATACAGTTGTCAATCACCGTACCGGGAGCAGTCTGTCCAAGATTCATATTCTGGCTGCTGTTCATAAATGCCACGGTAGAATAAGGAACATCACGGAATGTGCGCACCAAATAGAAATAGCACAATGCGCGCAGAGCCTTCATCTGAGAGCAGTCGGCGAGATAGTCACCCTCGGTATAGTTGGGGTCTACACTAACCACGCCACCGGCTTTCTCAAGCACAACGTTGCAGTTGTTGATGACATAATATACCGACGACCAGTCAGAGAAGGTGTTGGTTGTTTCTATGCTACCACTCTCCAACTGTGAAAGTCCAGTGGTTGTGGTGTTGGTGACGTTGAGCGAAGAAGCCGATGTAAGCTCATCGGAACGGAAGTCGCCCCATACGATAAGCCTCTGTACGAAAGCAGATGCGAGCATGGCCTTGTAGGTACCATTCACCATCTGCGACACGTCAGACTTCGACTGCCAGTAGTCGTCCTCCACCGTCTTGTCGTAAGGCACAATGATGGTATCTACGCATGAACTCATCATCGCGGCGGCAAAGAATAATCCTATATATTTTTTCATTGTCTGTATCTGTTTTTAGAATCCTACGTTGATGTTGAATGTAAACGACTTCGCACGCGGAGTCTGCGACTTGTCCTGTGCAACGCCCCAACTACCGATGGTGACCTCGGGATCCACACCGCTGTACTTAGTCCAGCAGTAGAGGTTGTCCATAGAGAAGTAGAGCTGCAGATTGTTCAAGCCGATGCGCTTTATCATCTTCTTGGGGAAAGCATAAGAAACCTGCAAGTTCTGGAAACGAACGAACGATCCGTCTTCCACATAGCGGTCAGAACCCTGCCAGTTATAGGCTGCATTGTACATGGCGCGCGGCATCGGAGTGATGTCGCCGTCCTTGCGCCAGCGGTAGTTCACGGTAGCACTCTGGTTGGCTGTGCCATACATCTTCTCCAGATTCATGCGGGCGATGTTGACCACCTTGTTGCCGAAGCGATACATGAAACGAGTCTTCACGCTGAAGGCACCATAGCGGAACGTGAGGTTGAAACCACCGTTGAGCTTCGGCATGGAGTTGCCGAGATACACAACGTCGAGAGCATTGATCTGACCGTCGTGGTTCACATCTTCATATATAGCGTCACCACCCTGGAACTGATAGGTTGAAGAACCTTCCTGATAGTTGTACACCATGCGCTGCGGCTGACGCGAACCAGTCTGTCCTGTCATCACCACCTTGCCGTTGGCATCAACTGCCACGGGGAACGTCTGACCAGCTGCCAAACGGCTGTTGATTTCGCTCTCATACTCGGCATCGGTCCATCCAGCCTCCTTGCGCAGGTTCTGCAGATACTCGTAGGTGTACTGGTAAACGCCCTTGTAGCGGTAGCCATAGATAGAACCCATCGGGTTGCCCACCTGTATACGGTTGAGGTAAGTACCACGGTCGCTGGCCTGCCACTCAGAGTTGATGGAGTTGAGCACGCTCTGGTCCATCTCGGCAATCTCGTTGTAGTTCTGGGCTATGTTGAAGCTGGCGTCTACAGAGAACTTGCCTTTCTTGATGAACTTGCGGGCGTTGAAGTTAACTTCCCATCCCTGATTGGTCATGCGTCCCACGTTGGCATAAGCCAAAGTACTGTAACCAGACGAAGAAGCGATACCAACATTCTGCATCAACAGGTCGGACGTATTCTTATAATAGTAGTCGAAATCGATTTCAAACATGCTCTTGAACAATTCAAGATTGAAACCCAAGTTGATGGCCTCGGTCTTCTCCCAACGCAGGTCATCGAGTTTGATTCCGTCAAGTTTTGAAATCTGCTGCAAAGCACCTGTCTGGCCGTAGTAGCCGCTGGCAGTAGAATAGGTAGAATAGAAGAGGTTGTCCTTGCTGGGCGCTCTACCTGTGATACCCCAAGATGCACGCAGACCAAGCATAGACACCACCTTCTCAGACCACTTCATGAACGGTTCGTCGCTGATGTTGTAGCGAACAGAAGCGCCGGGGAAGTAGCCCCACTTGTTTTTCGGACCGAACTTAGAGTTACCGTCAGCACGCAAAGAGAAGTCAACGATGTAACGTCCCTTGTAAGCTGCATGAGCGTGGAACATCATGTTCTGGTCGTTGGAGCGGCTTGCGCTACTGCTCATCGACTTCAGGTAAGCATCAACCAACGTTGAGCTGATGCCCGTAGGCAGGTTGCTCGTTGTGATGCTCTGCGAGTTGCTCTTTGATGTGTGCATCTCATACTGAGCCAACATCGTAGCCGACCAGTCTTCGTTCTTGAAGTACGGAGTGTACACCAGTCGAGCGCGGGCACCCACCTGCGTACGGTTGCTCTCGTCGTTTGTTGCCACGTTGTAAGAACCACCGGTTATCACGTCGGAGCTGAGCGATGCTGGATACCAAGTAGGCTTACTGTTGGCATAGATGTCGAAGTCGACACGACCCTCAAACGAGAGGCGGTGCTGCTGCTCGCCAGTGCCGAGCAACTCATACTTCAATGTAAAGTCAGGAGTGATACGGTATGTCTGCTCACGCTTCCAAGCCTCGTTGGCAATGGCGATGGGGTTGCCCAAAGCGCGCACGTCCTTAAGTTCCTGCGAAGTGTAAGCACCGTCGTATGGAGTCTTGCCTGTGGCGAGCGGATTCATGATGAAGTACTCGTTGGTGTCGTAGCCGTTACCGTCCTGGCGGTATATTGCCATATTGGGCGCCAACTGCTGGGCTATGCTCAACAAGCTCGAATAGTTCTGCTTGTTGTCAGTATAGGTAAGGGCGAAGTTGGTAGAGAACTTTATGCGGTCGCTCACCGTATAGTCGAGCACCAAGCGAGTGGTGAAACGCTGCAGGTTCTGCTTGATGATAGAACCAGTCTGGTTGTCGTAGCTGGCACTGATACGGAACGTTGCCTTCTCACCACCACCCGAGAGGTTCAGGTTGTAGTTGTGCTGCGGACCGAACTGAGTCACAGCATCCACCCAGTCGGTGTTGTTGTTCCAGTTCTCATATTCGTTCCACGACTGGTCGTAGTTGATTTCTGCGATGTTGGTAGTGGCCGTTGCCGACTGCTTGGGGTTGTAGAACTCCTCCTTCATAAGCATGGTGTACTCGTCACCGTTGAGCAGTTTGTAGCCCTTAGGCTGCCAAGCACCCTTCAACTTATAAGAGAAGTTCACGCGAACCGGTCCGCGCGAACCGCGCTTGGTTGTAATCTGAATAACACCGTTGGCACCGCGCGATCCCCAAAGGGCTGTAGCGGCAGCATCCTTGAGCACGGTTATGCTTGCGATGTCTTCCACATTGACCGACAGAAGAGAAGCATACTGCTCTTCGGTGGCGTTCTGGAAGTCGAAATCCTCGTCGGGATTGTCGAAAATCTTGTCGTCAACCACAATAAGAGGGTTAGCGTCGCCGTTGATGGTGGTGACACCACGCAGACGCATGGTAGTACCAGAGCCAAGGTTACCGGAGTTGCTCACAATGTCAAGACCGGCGATTTCACCTTGCAGAGCCTCGTCGGCAGAGGTGAACGAGAGACCTTCCACGCTCGACATATCCATGGTTTGCGAAGCCACTGACATCTCACGCTTAGGAATGGAAAGACCTCCGGAATTGGAACGGCGGCGCGATGTAACCGTAACCTCCTTGACCGTTGTCTTCGACGACATGGAAACGTTGAACTTCACGCGGTCGTTGATGGGCATGGTCACAGTGCTGTAGCCCACGTATGATACTCTCAGCTTATTCTTCGGGTTCTTGATGGCCATTGAGAAATTACCGTTCATATCAGTCACCGCTGCGGTAACGATACGGTTGTTGGCATCAAGCTCAACGACATTGGCACCTATCACGCCACCAAAGGTATCGCTAATGGTACCCGAGATGCGCTGTCCCTGTGCCATGGCGGCCTGTACGGAAAGCCCCATCACGGCCGTCATCAGATATTTGTTTATAGTCATAGTGTTTCGCCTTGATTATTTAGTATTGGCGTTGAGCCGTTTAAAGTAGTTGTATGCTTTCTTCACGCCCTGCGTTCCATTGTTGTTCCAAGTGTCGTAGTGGACTTTGCCGTCAGAACTCTTGGCATACATGGAGAGCGGTTCGCTAATCTCATGCACTACGCAGAATGAAGAAGTCTTGATGCTGTTGTTCTTCTCTGTGCAAGCCTTGTCGAACCAGAAATCGCGTGTCATCAGGTTGGTGAGCATACCGCTCTGACCAATCACGTGCTGAGCACCGGCTTCGTCAGTAACAGTAAACTTGTCGGGAGTGCTGAAAGACACCGTCAACTTCTGCGCCACACCGAGGTCGTCGGAGTGGAATGTAGAGTATTTGCCAGTATCGACAGTCTTGTCGGCATAGACGGACACGCTCTGGAAGTGGTAGCGTATGAACTCGCGGATGCTGTTGATCATGGCATAAGCCTGCTCCTTGTCAGCTGCTTCGCCGGGCTGCTCGTCTTCTCCGCCCTCATGCTCATACTTGTTATACAGAGCCTCTACCTGACTCCATGTGGGCAGGCCTTCTGCAAAAGCCTTCTGCATGGCATCGTTGTTGGGAGCATAGAGTGTATAGTTGTATGTGTTGAAGAACTTCACGTTACCGTCACCCAAGCAAGCATTAGCCACACCACTCTTCTCTGTTCCGTAGGTTGTGGTGAAGATAAAGTAGCGCTCCTGGTCTGACGTGCCGAAATCACCGGCAACACTGGATATTCCAGCCCATTCCATAATATCTCTGGCATCACTGGTGCTGAAATAGTCGCAAAGCTCAAGGAATGAGCTGAAGCGATCTTCGTGCGTCTCAAGAGTTGTGCGCACGCTGTTTGTAGGAGTCTGGATAATGCCGTTCAAACGGTAAGCGTGACCGTTCTTCTCGCTCCAGACGCGTTCTATTGTCGGGCGCAGAGCCTCATTTTCCACCTGGTCGCCACTATAGACGGTACTGCCTGCAGTGTTGCCGGACACATAAATCTCACCACCGTGCTTGGTTTTGTAGTAGTGCTTAGCACCTACCTCTTCACCAGACGAAAGCACAACAGTGTGGTAGTTGAGCAAATCGACGAGTTGTGTTTTAACGTCGGTCACGCTCACAGACTCAGAAAGCGAGTCGCCTACAGTGTGAGTGGCGGGATCGTAGTTGAACTTCTTCACCTGCAGTTCAGGCTTCTTTGAAGCGTTGTAGGTAAAGCGCAAAGCCACCGGTTGTGCCGATCCGAGTGACGTCGGGTCAACATAGTATGCATTGAAATCGCTCATGCCCTCATGCTTGTGGCCAAGGATTGTGTCTGCCACATGATAGTCGAACGACTGGTCGTCTGGAATGAAGAAAGCGTAGTTGGCACTGATAGCCTGAAGATAATAAACAAAGTCTACATCGAGGTACTTAGTATCTTGTACGCACCAGTCCATCACATGCATGTCTGGATAAATCTTTGCGGGAGCCATTACCGTCTGCAACTCGTCGGGAGCTATCATCTCGTTGAGCACATACACAACACCGTTGTTGGCAATGGTAAGGTCGTATGTTCCGTCAGACTTCTGCTTGAGATAGCTCATCTTCATGCCCATGTTCTCAGTGGCAGTGTTGGTAACGGTAGAGAACTTGCTCGGCACACTGTTCACAAACGACTTCTGCTGCATATTGCGCACGAAGTCGCGCACGATACTCGGCTGCTTGTTATACAGAGCGTCAAGATTTTCAGCAAGGTTAGCCTCGGTGTTGGGCAGGTCGCCGTATATATCCATAATGTATGCACCGGGTCCGCTCTCACCGAAATAGGTCTTGATGGCATTGTCATCGGGAACGAACATGGCAGCCATGTCCTTCACATTGTCGGCACTGGTGGCCTTTCCCTCATTATTATAATACTGGTTCCATCCCGGGTCGAACGTCAGCAGGTTCTGCTGCGTGGTGTTGTCCGGCGATATATTGAGCGAATTGCCTTGCGAATTTCTGCTCAAGTAGCGCACCTGGAAGATAGAGTCCTTCATATCATATCCGTTGGCCACAGCCCAGTCGTTGTAGCTGTTGGTTGTAGCCTGGTCGAAATAAGGTGCGCTGAAATAGTCGAGCATACGGCTGAAGTAGCTCAGGTCTTTGTCGCCGCGTATCACCTGCGCCATGTTTCCCGGCGGCACGAGCACGTCCTTCACCTGATGGATGTATCCGTTCTGGCAAGTGATGTCGGGTTTGATCACCTTGTCGCCGAACACAAACACGTTCTTGCCGCTTGCGTCATAGTCGGAACCAGTGAGAATCTTGAAGTCGTTGACTTCGCCCGACGTAGTGATGTTGTTGTTCAGCAGATAGTCGCGGGTGAAGTGAACCATCATCGGCTTGGTGTTGTCATACACAACGTCGAGACCATTGATGTGTTTTGCCCAGAACTGATTGTTGGCCGGCATACCTGCGGGACCGTAAATGTGTGTAATTGAGTCAATCACGCTCACAGTACTCTCATGACGCAGAGACATTCCGTTGAGCACGGATGACGTTCCCATCATGTTGGAGAGCATCGAGGTGAGCAGTGCATTGTCGAGCATACTGCTGTAGAAGAGCAGTTTCTTCTGGGACTGGGTCAGCTGGTCATAGCTGGTCACGCCCCACTTGTTGTTTTGGAAGAAGCGAACGAATGCGCTGTCATTGGCAGGAAACACAGTCTTACTACCTGTGCGACTGAGAGTTTCCTTGTAATTAAGGTCGTCTGCCAGCTTCAGATAGTATGAAAAAGTTCCTTCCAATCCGTTCGACTGAGGATTCTGCAATGTCTCGTATATGCTGCCGTGCAGCCACGAAGGCATTGAATCAGCATCCACTTCCTCGTTTTTGTCTACGCACGCCGTTAACAGCCCCACACAGAAAAGCGAAAAACAGATGAGTTTCTTCATTGTCTTAACTGATTGTTTTTAATGTTAGTTTTTAGTTATTATCTCAAACGCAACCGGAAAGACACACCAATCCGGCATAGAAATGATGACAAAATTAACAAGAAAACACAATAGCCGCAAACTTTTTCATTCTTTTATGGATAAGCCGTATACATATTTTACGGAAAAAGCGCAATTAAATCAAAAAGAAAGGGTCGGTCAACAAAATTTTAGGCTCTGACGGGAAAAGTGGGGGCAATGTAGTAGGCGGTGCGTGCTTGATCTGAGCGAAACGGAAAATAACATGTAAGCCGTTATATAGAGCAATGCCCAATCATAGTCTCCTACGCACTAAGTTTACAGAGGTTTCGGTTGGGAAATATTTCGCACGTTTCTAACTTGCGCCCTGAAAGGGCAGCTGCACATAGCCCAGGGCAACGCCCTGGGTAACAAGCAAAAAGGTAACTTGCGCCCTGTAAGGGCAACTACATGAATTCGCACTTATATTAGGAAAAAACGCAATATTGTTTGCTCCATGCAGCTGCCCTTACAGGGCGCAAGTTAGAATGAAGACCTTGAGTCCCAGGGCGTTGCCCTGGGCTATGAGCAGCTGCCCTTTCAGGGCGCAAACATTGCCGAATAGTTACGTTCGGAGAATAAGAAATTCTATAATTCTCAAATTCTTGACAGAAAAAAAAAGACGAACAGCGCCTACTAAGCCTTCCCAATGCACTGCATTCTTCATAGACAAGAGCGGGAGACTCGGCCATTCGCCTTGTCTCCCGCTCTTGTCGTCTTGTTTAGCATGTGTCGGGCTTTAGGTTTTCGCCCGACACATTTGTTTTAATCTCTTGTCTCACAGACAGTTTGTTGGATTAGTTCCAAACCTTTATCTCACTGACAGTTTGAGGGTCTTGCTGTCTCTTGCCGTGCTGACTTGCAACAGGTAGGTGCCGGATGCGGTGGTGTTCTTCTTTGCCACTGCGGCGGCCTCGCCAAGCGTTGCGTCAAACTCAGCCACCAAGATGCCACTCACTGTGAACATACGGCAGTGAACCGGTGTGGTGGTGGTTGCAGATGCAATGCCTGATGAGCTGTCGGTGACACGGAGCGTACCAGACTGTGTCAGCAAGTCTGACGTGTCCCAGTACAGCCCAGAGGGCAGTTCGGGGAGGTTGATTGTAGGTGTGCCGGTTAATGTTCCGGCGTTCCACAATTTTATCGAATCGCCTACGGCCGGAGTATAGTCAGGACTCAAGGTGATGTTGACCGTTGCGTTGAGCACAAGGTTCTTGGACACATTGAGGAACGAGCGAGACGTGCTTGTGTTCTTGGCGTTCTTTATGTTCATTTCAATGACTGAACCTTCGGCAGCCGTCAGGAGTCCAGTCACGCGGAATTCACCAGAATAGTCGTCGGTCTTGGTTCCAACGTGCAGTGTGGCTCCGCTGCGCAGATATACCGAAGTGACGATACCGCCACGACCGAGCAGCGTTGCTCCATTCTGAACATATACTGGAGCGGTACTGGTTATCAGGTCTTTTGCGGTAAGGCTGTTCAGACATAGCGAGCCTTCGCTTACGGTGATGCTGCCGATGCCTGTCAGTTCGTTGGAAACTTCCCAGACGCCCGTACCGGCTTTCTTCACGGGGCTTGTGATGGCGCCCTTGAATCGGAAGTCAGAATTGTTGGAACCGAGAGTGTATGTACCCGTTCCTGACAACGTACCTTCGCCGTCGATGGCACCTATCTCCACACTCTTGCCATTGTTCTTGAACTCGATGCCGCTGTTCACCTGCAGTGTGGCCAAAGGCAAGCCCTTGTCGCTTGTGAAATCGAACGACGGGTCGAAAGAGCCGCGCTTCTTGTATGCAGGGATGATGGTTCCCTCAAACTTGCTCCAGTCGCCGCCAAAGTAGTTGCGCACACCTGCGGCATAGACAGTGAACGTGCCGGCACCGGTGAGCGAGCCAGTATAGCTGCAACGTGGTTTCGCTACAAGATAGCCCGAGCACAGTTCGGGTACAACGAAGTTCGTGCTGTTTGTTGTACTTGAGTTTTCGCTTGACGGGTCGGTCAACATACCGTTAACAAACTCCACGGTGGCTGGGAGCTGCACCTTGCTGCTGCCCTCAACGGCATTCACGTTGCCGGCCTTGATTATCAGACGGCTCAGACGGTTGCCTGTGCCAAGCGTGAGCGAACCTGCGCCGGTCTTGGTCAGCACCGCGGTACTTGCGTTGACTGCGGCGAAGCCCTTGCTCATGGTCAAAGTTCTAGAGTTGCCCACCTCTATGGTAGCACCGCCAGTGCCTACGGTTATAGTCTGTGTGGTGGTGTTATTGACGTTGGTGGTCAGGGTTGCGTTGTTGTCAATCGTTATCTTGCTGTTGACACCGCCCAAAGAGCCATAGTCCTGTCCGATGTTGTTGGCCAGACTGGCTACGATGAGATTACCGCCGTTGATGGTGGTGTTGCCAACATGGTTCACATTGGCTATGACAACTGTTCCCTCGCCGTTCTTCACGATATCGCCGTCGCCGATGATGCTGTCGCCCTTGATGTAGAACTGCTTTTCATCGTTGTTGAACGTTATCTTGCTCGGAGCGACCTTGCCCGTCACGGTTATTTCCGTGGCAACAGCATTGTCGTCGAACGTCACTTCATCGCCGCGAACAAACTTACTTGCCTCCTGAGTGGTGGGGTTGACAAAGTTGGCCGTGGCATCAAGATCCCAAACGCCAGACTCATTGCCCTTCCAGATGACGTTGCCCGACTGATAAGCGGCGATAGATACATACAGTTTGCCGTCTTCATACACGAGAGAGTGCTTGTAGGCATCAACGCCCTCAAGGATGATGTCGTCGAGACTGCCTTCGACCTTGCCTATCTCACCTATCAGATACTTGCCGTCGGCCAATATGGTTGCACCGTCAGCTGTGTGAGGCACGAAGGTGAACACAGGAGCGAGATACTGCGGACCGTTAGCCCAGTCCTTCTTCTCCACCACAAGCGTGTTGGCCTTGATGTTGTCGGCCGAAACGTCCTCGCCGAAGAGGTCTATCTGAACACGAGAGCCGAAGCCGAGCTTCAGGGAGTCGGTCTCGATGGAGCCTGTCTTGTCCTTTCCGCCGGGGATGATGGTCGCATTGTAGTCGGCACGGATGCCCTTGGGGAACTTGCCGCCATCGGAAATGAGCGTGGTGTGACGGTTGAGCCACAACGGACTGTTGAGCAGCGTGCCGTCGAACGACAGTGTACCGTTCCAAACGTCGGTGTTGCCAGTGTACTTCTCCACCACATTGGGCAGCACGAGCGTGCCCTCACCCTGCTTCACCAGTCGCATATTGCCGGCAAAAGCGCCGCCAGTGAGCGTGTGGGTGTAGTAGGTGTAGTTGATGGCAGTGTTCTGCGTGGTGCAGTTGCTGGGCGCAGTACCCTCAACGTGCGACGGAGCATTGTCTGTATATATATAAGGTGCAGCACCGTCGGTCACGGCAACGGTCATGTCGCCGGTCTCGTCGGTCATTATGTGCTTGTCGTTGCTCTCGGCACCGATGGTTCCTCCGTTGGCAATCTCGGTGCGTCCCTCGGTTGTGAGTGGCGGCGGAGCAATGGTGATGCTCTCCAGCTGACCCAAGAAGTAGCTTGCGTGAGGCGGCTGGTTGTAGCCGCACATCTGCCAAACCATGGCGTTGCGATACTGGTGGTCGTGCCAGAGAGTATAGTTGCGCCAAGGCGTTTCGATGTTGGTGGTGTATATGCGGATGTTGTTGTCGGCCGTGCGCATGATCACTTCCTCGCGCCAGTCGCCAAACACGTCGCCCTGATAGCAGGGAGTTCCCTTGGTGTCGTTGTTGGTCATCGAACCGGTGAGAGTGGCTATCGCGCCGTCCTTGCCACCTTTATATATACCGCCCTCGGTGTTCTTGCCGTTGACGTAGTTGAACGTTTCCTCAAGCAGGTCACCGTCCCAGTAGATACGGAAGTTGGTGGAGATGCCCGAAGTGGGTGCACCCACGAGAGCCTTGTGAGACGCTCCGCCGATGATGTTGCCGTCCTTGGCCGAGCGACCCTGCGCTCCAGGATATTCATCGAGGAAGTTGCCGGCAACGGAGCGGCCGTCGTCGGAGGATCCCGTGGCACGATAGTATATCTTGGACGTGGTTGCATCGCGGTAGTTGTTGCATGGCTTGTCTTCGTTGCAAGCGAAGACTTCAAGTCCCCATGAGTAGGGGTCGAAATCGCCCACATGATGAGCGTCGCCGTGACCGAGTCCAGTGGTGGAAAGTCCCTTTCCGTTGTCGTCAATGACCATAGAACCGAAGACTATCTCGTCGCGTCCGTCCATGTCGACATCGGCAATGCTGTAGTTGTGGTAGCCCTGGCCATACCAAGGGCCAGACGCGTTGCACACCCAACGCCAGCGTTCGGTCAGCTGGTGAGTGGCGGGGTCAACGTCGAAGGCCACCATCTTGTGGCGGGTGTAGATACCGCGTGCGAGGAAGATGCTTGCCTTCTTGCCGTCAAGGAACGGCGCACCGAAGAAGTGCTTTGTGGAACGGTGGCCGTAGCCGTCGCCCCAAGCCTTTTCAAGATTTGTCTCACCGTCCTCAAGACGCTTCAGGGGATATTCCATCTGCTGATAGACCTCGCCTGTCTCACCGTTCAGGTAGAGCAGATACTCTGCACCTTCGTGTATGAACCACTGACCAGACGAGCCGCCCGAGGCCCGATAGTTCTTCGACTTGTCGCCTATGACAATAGTCTTGCCGTCGGCCGTGTGTATGGTCGTACCGTCGGCGGCACGCATTACGGCCTCTGCCTTGCCATCGCGGTCCCAGTCGAAGGCCACGATGTTGTTCTCGTTGTTCTGGAAGTCGGCCATGTTCGGACCAAGGTCAATCCACCAAAGCTTCTTGCCGTTGAGCTTATACACCTCTATAATGGCATACTCGCCGTTGTAGCCGGCGGGCAGATAGCCTTGTGAGGCATCGCTGCTATTGTCGAACTTGAGCAGTATCTCCACCTGGCCGTCGCCGTCAACATCGGCGCAGCACGCATCGTTGGGCACGTATGTGCTGGTCAGGTTGCCATGGTCCATCTTCACCTCAAGGTAGTTGTTGCTCCAAACGCTCGAAGCGGCACTTTGCGACTGCGCAACGCCCCTAACGACAGGCTCCACCGTATAGGTACTGCCTGTGGTGCCGCTTGCGTCCAGATAGTTGGACACGCTGAGTGGTGCAGAATTGATTTTCGTCCCGTCGCGGTAGATGTTGTATTGCACGTCGTAGTACTCCTCTGCAGGAATACGCCAACTGCAAAACACGCCCTTGCTGGTCTTCACCGCCACAAGTCCGCGATCCAACTTGTCGGTCTTGCGCTGAGCCACAGAAGTGCCAACAACCGATGCAAGAAGAAATGTCAGTAGTAGTAGCTTTTTCTTCATAGTTTTCTAAAAAAACGTTCTTTTAGTTATTGTTTTGTGTATTAAGTAATGTTCAAAGAAGGAATTTTATTCTTTTTACACCACTAAGCGTACAAAAGTACTTGAAAATGTGTCAGACAGCAACGCCTTAACCTTTGTTTTCTGATACAATGAAATTGTTTTTTGAGAATTGCGGCTATTGCCTTAGGGCGGCACGATGGGAAGTAAGGCAATATCGAGGCAGCATTTGTGCAAAGAAAGGACAACTGCTTTGTGGCGACTCGTCGTGATAGGTTCGCAGCGTTTCATGCAGCTGCCCTTTCAGGGCGCAGGCACTACCGAACTGTCACCCTCTTTGCAACTCGTTGACAGACAACTCTTTCAAAAATCATATCAATTGTCGCCAAAAATGTATGCTATCTTTGCCGAAAATGTATGCTATCTTTTGGGAAAATCGATACGATTTTCGGGCGGAATTTTTCTGTCTTTGTGGGTACACCAAATTGGACACCATAGTATTAAAATCGTTTTCTTCTTGATCGTCTTGCACATCTCGGACAAATTGCCGAAATTTGTGTGAAAGAAGAAACGGGAGGGAGTGAAGAGTGAAAAGTGAAGAATCTATATGCTGAAAGGTGTAGTAGGCGGTGCGCCCCTTGGCTAAAAGGCTCTTAATGCATATCGACGAGCACATTTGCCGGAGTTTTCGACAGGGGTGCGAGGACGCAGTACCTACTAAGGCTTCCCTCTGCGCTGTTGTCGGCTTAGTAGGGACGTGCGTCCTCGCCGTCCCCTTGGATTTGTTGTATGTGTATGGGCAAATTCGGGGACGCTGCACCTATTACAAATTCTCAAGAACAAGAAAAAAAAGATGGAGTTCAGAACAAAAGTAGACATAGCGAAGCCGGACTTTGAGATAGAGCCGCAGGAGAGGATGCTCTTTGTGGGTTCGTGCTTCGCCGACAACATAGGCAAGAGGTTTGTGGAGGAGAAATTTCTCGCCACAGTAAACCCCTTCGGAGTGATGTACAACCCGGCGAGCATTCTGCACACCGTTGAACGGTGCGACAAAAAGCCGAGAGTGGCGTTGTTCACGCTCGGCACGAATCATGTGTATAGGCTGAAAGCCACGGGCGAGATTGTGGACAACTGCAGGAAGAGGCCACAAAACCTGTTTTTGGAGGAGGAACTGACCGTGGAAGAGTGCCACGAATATCTGCAAAGAGCGGTGGACATACTGGCCGAACGCAACCCAGAGGTGCGCGTCGTGGTGACGGTTAGCCCCATACGCTACGCCAAATACGGCTACCACGGCAGCCGACTGTCGAAGGCCACGCTGTTGCTGGCGGCAGACAAACTGGTGAGGGGCGACCGCCGATGCACGTATTTTCCTGCCTACGAGATAGTTGACGACGAGCTGAGGGACTACCGTTTCTACCGTCCCGATATGCTCCATCCGTCGGAACAGGCGGTGGAATACATCTGGCAGAAGTTTTCCGAGGCATATTTCAGCCGGGCGGCAAAGCAATTTCTGGAGGAATGGCGGCCGATAAAGGAGGCCTTGGGTCACAAACCGTTCAATCCGGAGAGTGAGGAGTATAAGGAGTTCATGGCCAAAACAATGCGCAAAGCAGCTCTCTTGTCGGAAAAATACCCTAACTTTGCATTGTAGGCGGCTATATGAACTACCGCCGCACACATGACGACAAAACATTTTGCACAATGAAATACACGATAGAGAAAGTCACCACGCTCATCGGAGCGCGGCGCATCGGTGACACCGACAGCAACATAGGATGGATACTCACCGACAGCCGTTCGCTTTGTTTTCCAGAAGAAACGCTCTTCTTTGCCCTGAAGACCGAACGCAACGACGGTCACAGGTATATCAGCGACCTATACAGGCGCGGCGTGCGCAACTTTGTCGTAGAGACCGTGCCCGACAATGCGGCCACAGACTATCCGCAAACGAACTTTCTCAAAGTGACAAGCTCGCTCGAAGCACTGCAACGGTTGGCCGAACGCCACCGCGACGCATTCGACATACCCGTGGTGGGCATAACAGGCTCCAACGGCAAGACGATGGTGAAGGAGTGGCTCTACCAGCTGTTGTCGCCGCAGATGGTGGTGACGCGCTCGCCCAAGAGCTACAACTCGCAGATAGGAGTGCCGCTGTCGGTGTGGCTGCTCAACGAGAACACGCAGGTGGGACTGTTTGAGGCCGGCATCAGTCAGCCAGATGAGATGCAAGCCCTGCGCGACATAATACAGCCGACAGTGGGTGTGCTCACGTCGCTCGGCGCAGCCCACCAGGAGAACTTCCGCTCGCTGGAGGAGAAGTGCATGGAGAAGATGCAGCTGTTTCACGACGCTAACGTAATAGTATACGACTCCGACGACGACACGGTGAGCCGTTGCGTGCGCAAGTCGGGATTCCACTGCGAAAAGATTGGCTGGAGCACAGCCGACCATAGTGCCGCGATGTATTTCAGCCAAATAAAGACCAACGGACAGGCCACCGACATCAGCTATATATATAAAGGTGTGGGCGGCGCTTACACTCTGCCGTTCATCGACGACGCATCGGTGAAGTGCTCGTTTGCCTGCGCCTGCGTGGCTCTGCACCTCGGAGTGAAGCCCGACGACCTGGCCAAGCGCATGGCGCAACTGGAACCTGTGGCCATGCGGCTGGAGGTGAAAGAGGGGCAGCATGGCTGCACCATCATCAACGACTCGTACAACTCCGACGTCAGTTCGCTCGACATAGCCCTCGACTTCATGTGCCGCCGACCCGACAACAAGGGCTTGCGCCACACGCTGATATTGAGCGACATCTGCCAAAGCGGCGAACAGCCCGGCAAACTGTACCAGACGGTGTCGGAACTGGCCGTGAACCGTGGCGTGCAGAAGTTCATCGGCATAGGCCCCGACATCAAGTCGCAGGCCGATGAGATACAGGTGGCCGACAAATACTTCTTCACCAGTGTGAAGCAATTCGTCAGGAGCGAGGTGTTCAAGTCGCTCCACGACGAGGTGATACTGATAAAGGGCGCGCGCTCGTTTGGCTTCGACCACATAACGGAACTGCTTGAGCAGAAGGTTCACGAGACGATATTGGAGGTTAACCTCACCGCCCTGGTTGACAACCTCAACTACTACCGCTCGTTTATGAAGCCCACAACGAAGATGGTGTGCATGGTGAAGGCCGACGCTTACGGCGCGGGGGCGGTGGAAGTGGCCAAGACGCTGCAGGACCACCGGGTTGACTACCTCGCCGTGGCTGTGGCCGACGAGGGCGTCACGCTGCGCAAGAACGGCATAACGGGCAACATAATGATAATGAACCCCGAGATGACGGCCTTCAAGACCATGTTCGACTACGAACTGGAGCCGGAGGTGTATAGCTTCCGCCTTATGGACGCACTCATCAAGGCTGCCGAGAAGGAGGGCATAACGGGCTATCCCGTACACATAAAGATAGACACGGGCATGCACCGTCTGGGCTTCGACCCCAAGAACGACATCGACGAGCTTATCAATCGGCTGAAGCGCCAAAACGCCATCATACCGCGCTCGGTGTTCTCCCACTTTGTGGGGTCGGACAGCGACGACTTCGACAACTTCTCGGCGCGCCAGTTCGCTCTGTTCGACGAGAGTTCGAAGAAGCTTCAGGCGGCCTTCAGCCACAAGATACTGCGCCACATCGACAACAGTGCCGGCATAGAGCACTTCCCCGAAAGGCAGCTCGACATGTGCCGGCTGGGGCTTGGGCTGTATGGCATAGACAGTCGCGACAACCGCATACTCAACACGGTGAGCACGCTGAAGACCACCATACTACAGCTGCGCAACGTTCCCAAGGAGGAGACGGTGGGCTATAGCCGCAAGGGCAAGCTGACCCGCGACAGCGTGATAGGCGCAATACCAATAGGATATGCCGACGGGCTGAACCGCCACTTGGGCAACGGCCACTGCCATTGCCTCGTCAACGGCAAGAAAGCCCCCTACATCGGCAACATCTGCATGGACGTTGCGCTGATTGACGTGACCGACATCGACTGCAAGGAGGGCGACACAGTGGAGATATTCGGCAACAACCTGCCAGTGACAGTGCTCTCCGACGCGCTCGACACCATACCCTACGAGGTGCTTACAAGCATCAGCAGCAGGGTGAAGAAGGTGTATTATCAGGACTGACAACACCACGACAAACACAATGGAGGGGCGCTCGATTAAGGACGCCCCTCGCTTTTCCTGCACAACTTGCGCACTTTCGATGGCTTTTTCGCGCACTTTTATTGCCTACGCATGGCATAAAACCGCCCTTTCCTTACCTTTTATTATATAAAAACGCTAACTTTGCAATCACCAAGTGACATTTTGCCGCATTAAGACCGACTCATGAAGAGTGCGAAGTCTTATAGTTTTCGGCCTTGAACACTATTAAGCAATAACCTAAAAACAAATCAAAATAGCAGATGAATTCAATCAAAACAACCAAGATGACCAACTTCCGTTGGGTCATTTGCGGGTTGCTCTTCTTGGCAACCACGGTGAATTACATGGACAGACAGGTCTTGTCGCTTACATGGAAGGACTTTATTTCCCCCGAATTTCACTGGACTGACGCCGACTACGGCTTGATTACAGGATGGTTCTCCATCTTCTACGCCATCGCAAACCTGTTTGCAGGAAAGTTTGTGGACTGGATGGGAACAAAAAAGGGTTATCTCATTGCCATATTCGTATGGTCTACAGGTGCTGTGCTGCACGCCGGCTGCGGCTGGGTGGCCATGGAGGTTGAGGGATATGACTCTATAGAAGCCCTAAGGCTGGTGAAGGCCGGCAGCGATGCCGCAGTTGCCATCGCCACCATAAGCGTTTGGCTTTTCCTCTCATGCCGTTTCATCCTTGCAGTGGGCGAAGCAGGAAACTTCCCCGCAGCTATCAAGGTGACAGCCGAATACTTCCCGAAGAAAGACCGCGCTTTCGCCACTTCCATATTCAACAGCGGTGCGTCGATAGGTGCGCTTGCAGCCCCGGCAACCATTCCTTTGCTGGCACGTTCGCTCGGTTGGGAGATGGCATTCATCATCATCGGTGTACTCGGATATGTATGGATGGGGCTTTGGCTGTGGCTTTACGAAAAGCCGCACAAGAGCAAGCACGTCAACTCAGCAGAGCTTAACTACATCGAGCAGGACGTAGACATGCCCGAAGCCGCTGAGGCAAAGGACGACGAAGAGGTTGAGGAGAAGACAATAAGCTTCTTGAAATGCTTCACATTCCGCCAAACTTGGTCGTTCATCGTGGGCAAATTCATGACTGACGGCGTGTGGTGGTTCTTCCTGTTCTGGGCTCCGGCCTATTTCTCTGACCAATATGGCTACACTTCAGACTCGCCCATGGCCATCGCACTCATCTTCACACTCTACGCAATCGTTACAGTGTTGAGCATCGGCGGCGGCTATCTGCCCACCTACTTCGTTGACAAGTTGGGCATGAACCCCTATATCGGCCGTATGCGCGCCATGCTTATCTTCGCCTGCTTCCCTCTCTTGGGCCTTCTGGCGCAGCCTTTGGGCGCATATAGTCCTTGGTGGCCAGCAATAATCATCGGTCTGCTTGGTGCAGGCCATCAGGCTTGGTCAGCCAACCTCTACTCTACCATCGGCGACATGTTCCCCAAATCGACCATAGCCACCATCACCGGTATCGGTGCAATGGCAGGCGGAGTCGGTTCATACCTCATCAACTTCGGTTCGGGTATATTCTTCACCTATGCTGAAGGACAGGGCGAAGCCTTCTCGTTCATGGGCTTCGACGGCAAACCGGCTGCTTACATGATTGTGTTCAGCATCTGTGCCGTGGCCTATCTCGTGGGCTGGATTATTATGAAAGCCCTCGTGCCGAAGTACAGACCTATCGTTGTGGAGTAATCTACAGTCTGATATAGATTCCAAAACATTGCTATCGGCACTGCCGATGCACATGAAAAACGGTGAAGAGCCGACGGTTTCATCTCGAAACCATCGGCTCTTCACCGTTTTATATTGCCTTGCAGCAAGGCTCCATTGGTCAATCCATTGACACCAGGCAATCAGGCTGCAAGCGTTAATCCATAAAGCCCTGCATCCTTAGAGCCTCCATCATGCCCGCCGACATGGCCTCATTGTCTTTCTTTGTGTAGCGGATGTCGGTGTAAACCTGCGCAAGCGTCTCCTTGTTGTTCAGCTTCACGAAGTCTTGATTCTCTGCCAAAGCCTCCTTTTCGGCGTATGCACGGTCGATATCCTGCGGAGTATAGCCACGGTAATGCTCCTGATGCACAAACGAAGCGGTGGGTATGCGGTCGCTCAAGGGCGGATTTTCATCCGGCCAACCCAACGTTATCGTGGCAACAGGCATGGTGAGACGAGGCAAATCCAGTGCTTCAATTATCATTTTCGGCATATAAACCGTGGTGCCGAGGAAGCACAGACCGAGTCCTTCCTCCTCTGCGAGGTTGCAAAAAGTCTGCGTATAGAGCAGGGCATCAGTAGCGGCGTTGATGAACGACAGCAGGTTGTCGTAGCCCGGCTGCGCCTTTCGCTGCTCGCACCATGTGGTCGCACGGTTGAAATCGGCGCAAATGGTGAGCACAACAGGCGCTCCCGTCACCATCGGTTGGTTGAAATGAGCCGGAGCGAGAGCCTCTTTGCCCTCCTTGGAGCGCGTCACCACCACGCTGTACAGTTGCATGTTGCCCATCGTTTGCGTGCGCGCCGCCTCCGAGAGCAGACGGTTGAGCAGTTCGTCACTAACTTCACGGTCGGAATACTTGCGGATTGACCGCCTTGTCATTATCGTTTTCATATCTTGAACGTTTTGTTTATAATGTATATAGAAGGTATTCAATAATGGTTGTCGGACTATTCGGGATGGTTATCCATACGCCACAACAGCTGCAAGAGCCACGATAAAAATCATCAGAACCTCTGCTCCACGGTTGATTTGCAGCGCTTTGCGGGCATCAGTGGTACACAACTGGCGGTCGTTGCTGCCTATGTATGGTTTCGGAAAGTACTCCCCGAAGTAATAATGAGGCCCTCCGAATCGACAATCCAACACTCCGGCGAGTGCCGCCTCAGGCCATCCGCTGTTGGGGCTGGCGTGTTGAGGTCCGTATTTTGCCACAAAGCGCAGCTGCGCCGACATTCCTTTCCACCGCCAATAGAGCACGGCGTTGGCCAAAACCATCAGCAGAGCGGTGATGCGGGCAGGAATGAAGTTGGCTATATCATCAATCCGCGCCGCTACGCAACCGAAATCCTTGTAACGTGCGGTGCGATAACCTATCATGGAGTCCAGCGTGTTCACCATTTTGTAGGCCACCATGCACGGGACTCCACCGATGGCATACCAAAACAGCGGCGCAACGACACCGTCGCTGAGATTTTCGGCCAGGGTTTCGAGTGCCGCCGTGCGCACCTCGTGGGCGGTCAGTTCCGAAGTGTCGCGCCCCACGATGCGCGCCACTTGCATTCTTCCATCGTCCAAAGAGTGGTCAAGAGCGGCAAAAACAGCCCGAACTTCGCGGATGAGCGTGGTTCCGGCAAGGCAATAGAACACCAGAATTCCGCCGACAACCGTCCACAAGCAACAATCAAACGCCGGACTTTCGCTGCCGACATGATGCACCGCCCACATCAAAACAGCCGCAGCAAGCCATGCCAAACATATCAACGCCACCGCCATCACGCCGCCTTTCATCCGTCTGTGGCTGCCTTTGTTGAACCGATGTTCGCCTTTGCCGATAAGCTTGCCGAACAACACCACAAGGTGGGGCAACTTTATGGGGTCGCCAAAGGCCAAATCGAGCAGCCAACCGAGCATCAGAGGCAGCAGAAACATCATCAAACCATCGTTCATAACTGGTCTAAAAACTCCTTTATTGCGGCCACAAGAGCCTCGTTGTCACTGCGGTTTTGCGCCGCCACGCGGAAGTATTGCGCATCCAACCCACGGAAATTAGCCGCATCTCTTATCAGTATGCCGTGCCTGTCCACAAGCCATTCCTTCAGTTGCAAGGCTGTAGCATACTGCAAACGGCACAGCATGAAGTTGGTCTTCGTGGGATATGCCGTCACTCCGTCTATGCCGTTCAGCTGACGGTTGAGCCATTGAGCCTCGGCGCACAACTTTCCGGCATCGGCAAACGGCTTTTTGCCGAACAAGAAACCATCGGCTGCCGCCAGAGCCAACGCATTGACAGACCACGGCTGGCGCACGCTTTTCAGCCGTTTCACCAGCGGTTGCGCCCCTACGGCATAGCCAATCCGCAGTCCGGGGATGCAATAGCGCTTGGTGAGACTGTGCAACAGCAGTACATTGCCCATACTTATGGCATCCTTGTCGGTGAGCAGTTGTTCCGTAGTGTAGTCTTCGTAAGCCTGATCCACCACGACCACAGCTCCGTTCTGCCCTGCAAGTGCGTCTAAAACATCCGTCCCAAGCACCTCGCCAGTGGGGTTGTTGGGGTTGCACAACCAATATAAGGCGTCCTTTATGTCCACTGGCTGCGGCGACTCGACGAATTGCGGCCCGTGAACGGCATGGATGCGACACGCCGACTCATATTCGCTGAACGTGGGAGTGCTGATTACGGGTGTGAGATGGCGAAAAGCGAGTGCAGCGAGATATATCGCCTCGGTTGCACCGCCCGTTACGGCCACACAGTCGGCACTGATGTCCTCGCGCTCCGCTATCTTTTGTTCCAACGACAGGGGTTCCGGCTCCGGATAAGTGGCAATGTCGCCAAGCCGCGAGGCCAGGAAACCGCACAGAGGAGCAAGGTCGGCACGGGTGAATATATTTGAACTGAAGTTCCTTGTCACCCTCCCACCATATCTGTATGCGTCGTCACCGTGTCCCGTAATCATGCTTTCAGTATATCATAAAGCCTCTTCATGTCCACACATTGGCGCACATGGTCGGCCAAAAGGTCGTATTGTCGGTTCTTGTATGCCGCATAGTCGAATGTCTGGCTACTGTTCAGTTTGTCGGCATACGGTTTCAGCAACATGTCAACGAACTCGCCGTTGTCAAAAATGCCGTGTATGTATGTGCCGAAACAGCGGTCGTCCACGCGGCAGCCGTCTGTTCTTCCGTCGTCAAACACCACCAATGGCACCGCCTTTGCACCGTCCACAATGTGCGTTTCGCCCATGTGTATCTCATATCCGGTCATCGCCAGCCGACCGTCGCAGTTTGTCTTGTCCGCCGAGTCGGCATATAGCGCAAACTTCCGCTGTAGCGTGGTCTTCTCGGTAGTGATGGTTGTGCTCACGGGCAGCAGGGCAAGACCGGGCAAACGCTCCGTTTCACTCTCCACGTGCCACGGGTCGCACACCTCAACACCAAGCATCTGGTAGCCTCCGCACACACCAATCACCGTTGCACCACGCTTTCTGCCGTCAGTGATGGCCTTGGCCAAACCGCTTCGGCGCAGTTCGCAGAGGTCGTCTATGGTGCATTTGCTGCCCGGAACCACTATTATGTCGGCCTTTGCCAAGTCGGCAGCGTTGGCAGTATAATATAAATGTACGCGCGGGTCACGCTCCAACGCATCAAAATCGGTGAAGTTGCTGAGATGGCGCAGCAGCACTACGGCCACGTTCACCCTACCCTGCTCCCTCTCCTTGGACTTTGTGGCCAGGGCGACACTGTCTTCCTCCTCTATGTGTATATCAGTGAAATAGGGTATCACGCCAAGCACAGGCACTCCGCACAGTTCTTCAAGCATGCGGCGACCTTCGTCAAACAGTCTGAGGTCGCCCCGAAACTTGTTTATCAGTATGCCCTTTATCCTCTTGCGCTCCTCCGGGCGTTGCAGCATTACGCTTCCGTACACGCTTGCAAACACCCCTCCCCTGTCTATGTCGCCCACAAGTATCACGTCGGCACCTGCATACATGGCCATTGGCATATTCACGAGGTCGGTGTCGCGCAGGTTTATCTCCGAAATACTGCCTGCACCCTCCATCACAATGGGGTTGTAACGGCGGCTCAACCGGTCGAAAGCCGACTGCACCTCACGACGCAGTTCCTCGCGCCCCTCACGCTTGAAGTAGTCGTAGGCCGACTGGTTGCCCATAGGCCGGCCATTGAGCACCACCTGCGACGTATGGTTGCTGTTTGGTTTGAGCAACAGCGGGTTCATGTCCGTGCAACAGTCTATGCCAGCCGCCTCGGCTTGCACGGCCTGAGCGCGCCCTATTTCCAGTCCGTCGGGCGTGGCAAACGAGTTGAGAGCCATGTTCTGCGCCTTGAAGGGTGCCGGACTGTAGCCGTCTTGCAGGAATATGCGGCAGAAAGCGGCGGCAATCACGCTCTTGCCAACATCGCTTCCCGTACCGGCAAACATTATCGGATGCAGTTTTTCCATTATGCTTTGTTGTCCAACTGTTACGAATTATATGTGCAAAGATATTGCAAACGAGAGGAAAGAAAGCTTGTTTTCAATTTCCCGAGTGCAGATATAACTATTCAGCAATAGGCCAACCATAGCTTCCTACGCCCTGAAAGGGCAAATACTCATAGCCCAGGGCAGAGGAGCGAAGCGACGGCACCCTGGGTTATATACCACACGTCTCTTGCTTGCGCCCTGAAAGGGCAACTGCTTTGTAGTGCCTCGCTGTAGTAGGTGATACTGTTTGTTGAGCTTCATGCAGCTGCCCCTTCAGGGCGCAAGTTACTCTTGCACCTATATACCCAGGGCGTTGCCCTGGGCTATGAGCAGTTGCCCTTTCAGGGCGTAGGCACCGCAGAATAGTTACGCGCAACCATATCTCATGCAAAAATACGAAAAATTTGCGGCAACCCATTCTTTCAGTACGGTCAAACAGCAGAGTCGTGCCGTCATAAATATGCAGTGCAAAAATCCTAACTCGGCCACTTATTTCCGTAACTTGGCGGTTTACGGCACAAATATTTTGATTTTTACATAAATATTCTCTCATTTTCTTTGTTGCTTTGCAGAAAATGCTTACCTTTGCACCCGCAATTAAGGCAACAGGTGCGTTAGTTCAGTTGGTTAGAATGCCTGCCTGTCACGCAGGAGGTCACGAGTTCGAATCTCGTACGCAC
>CAVGKZ010000076.1:0-23530 GCA_963630025.1 bacterium
TGGGTATCTCTACCCTTTTCACTGGGTTCGGACGGTACGAGCCGTCCTGCAAGGAACGTATCAGTGCATCCTTGTTAGCCAAGAGCCAAGGGCAACAGCATAGTGCATCAGCTCATCGACCTCGCACTCCTGTAAAACGGAATGCTCAAGGGCGAGGCTCTGGACAAGTTCCTCAAGCGCTCGGTAGAGCTTATCAAGTAAGGTGAAACAGCAAACGGCCAGCCCCAGAAAACGGGCTGACTGCAACAACGTGAAACGGCATTTCCAAACATTGGAAATGCCGTTTCACGTTATGTATACCGTCTGTGCTACTTGCGTCAAAACACACACGGCAATGTGACAAGCTGGTACATCAGAGTGCTCGCCATGCGCTTATGACCCTCGTCGTTGGGATGCAGACGGTCGGTGTCGCGCTTGTTGAAGTACTGGGCGTGCTCGTCGAGCATCGGATAAAGTCCGCTTGCGGCGTTCATGTCAATGACCGGCACCGCCCAAACATAGCCCACCTCCTTCACTGCGTCAACGTACGACTTGAGATACTCGCCGCACTTGTTGCGGTAGTCCTCGGTTGGCTGCCAGTTTTTGTCGTTGGCATAGAAGCCGCCACGGTGTATTGGAGTAAGAAGCACTATCTGTTTGGTGGGGAACATACGCTTCAAGGTGCTCAAAGCGATGTTTATGCATCCGCGATAGGTGGTCTTGTCCATGCAGAGAGTCTGCTTCTTGCGCGCCACAAGGTGTTTCGTCTCATGTATTCCGGCCACAACGGAGTCGTCTTTTTCCGTGTACCATTCACCGATTGGCACACCTGCATTGTAGTCGTTGGTGCCTATCATTATTATGATGGCATCGAAATCGTCACCATGTTCGCTCTTCAGCTTCTCCGCCTGGCGCGGAATGTCGTTCCATTGCCTGCCGCTGACGGCATAGACATAGGGAGTGATGCCAAGCCACTCGTTGAGAAACGACCAGTATTTCTTCTTCGAAGCCTTGTTTCTCGGGTCGGTTATGGAGTCGCCGAAGTAGGCCACACGCTTGCCTTGCCACGGATGGACAAAGGAAACCTGCCCAAACGACGGCAGGAACACAAGCACGCTAAGGATTAAGCTCAATATTTGTTTACGCATATCGTTCAAAAAAAACTTATCGCAGTGTGATGCTTATCGAATGGCTAAGCATCTCACTGCGATTGATTATAGACGGGTTCTGTTGCCGTGCATTAACGCTTGGCCACCTTTACAATAGTGCCATCGGCAAGCTTCTGAACATAAACCTCACCGCTGCGCATCTCGTCAACGCGCTGGCCGCTAAGGTTGTAGATAGCCACCACGCTCTTGTCTGCCTTGTGCTCCACGTTGTTTATGGCAGTCAGGCTACCACCCTTCACGTTGATGGTGTAGACATTGCTGGTGCGCAGGTCGCCCGACACCACCTTCACTGTGGCCTTCACGCCGTCTTCAGTAGCCTCAATGGCCTTGCTGACGGTTGCGCCGTGGCCGTCTGCCACTGCCTCGATGTCGGCTTCGGTGAACTCGCCCTTACGCTCAATGCTGTATTCCTTCACGTCTTTGTCAAAACCGGCAACGTTGAGCGAAGCCAACTTAGCGTTGTAGATAAGGCTGAGGTCGTCGACAAGCAGCGAGTCAGCCACATTCTGGTCTGTACTGCCCACACCAGCCTCTGCGTTGGTGGATATGGTGACGAGGATAGCCTTTACGGTTGCGTCGTTGTTCTTGTATGTTTCATAGTCGAAAGGCAAGGTCACGCGCTGCCAAACATTGCCGTTGCTCTCTATCGTGGTGTTGCTTCCACGTGCCACAACGCTGCTTTTCAGCGAGTCGCCCGGGTCTTGATAGTAGCCGCCGTTGGTTATGGCTGCGCTAATCGTGGCATACTTGTTCTCGGGGTTGGCTATTGTGCCCTGTTTGAACTTCATCCACACAGCCAAACTGTCGGGAGTACCGTTGAGAGTGGTGTAGAAGGGGTCGCCGTTGCCGTCAACGTCGGTGCTTGTCATGTCGAGGAAAGCACAGTTATCCAGGTCGGTAGGACTCATTGCACCAGCCTTCATGCGACCTGTGGTAATTGTTCCATTGGCGGGGATGCCAAATACAAGTCCCGAAGTGACCAATACGCTCTTCGTACCAGTGCTGCCCGGACGCACGTCATTGGAAATGAACGTATGGGGAGTGGAACTTACAAGTGCCGAAAGTTTGCCTGTGGAAGACATAAAAGAGTGCCATGAGTTAGGCTCGTCGCTTGTGTACGTCTTGATGTTTTTCACAGATGCTGTATGGAACTGCTCGAAGTCGGAGTTGGCAATCTGGTAGCCGCCATTGCCGAACACCACCTTTATCACCTGATGGAGCGACAATGACAGGTCAATGTCAATCACTGTGTACAGCTTTTCGCCGCGCATTTCGGCAACCATTACCACCGGCACCTCCTTAATCATGGCCGGACCAATCCACGTCATGTTAGGATCGTCACCTGCCGTGATAGGCACAATGCCGGAGTGGTTCAGCGTCACGACACCAGTGGCTTTGTCTTCAGTGGCTTCCACGTCGCTCATTGCGATGTTGCCCACAGGCACCACGTCTGCGCCAGACTTGAGCATAAAGTTCTTCAGCGACAGGCTATACTTGCCGTTGTCTGCCTTAGTCACACTGATGGTGGCGGTCTGTGTAGATGACACATTGTTTACCGTCACTTCCAACGAGTCAGTGTAGTCAGTTGCCATTGCACCCAGCGAAGCTGCGGCCAAGGCTACAAGAGTAAAAAGTTTCTTCATATTCATTCCTTTCTTTTTAAGGTTCATCTATTGTATTACCCTAACGGGCATTTATTTCAGGCGGTAGGTCACTCCGAACGACCCGAATATGGGGTAGAGAGTCTGCTCAATGGTGTTGAAGTCGCTCTTGAAGATGCCCGTCAGTCCCCACGTGATGTCGGCATACACTCCCCAACGGCGGTATATCTTCCAGTCAACGCCCGCATCCAGACCCAATTGCAAGCGGCGTATGTCATCGCTGAAGTCATACGTGCCTCGCGTTTCAGCATCGGAACCGATGTTTATCTTCTGTCCTGTGGGGTCGCCCACACGCAGATAACCGTCGTAGGCATAGCCCTTGAACACTCTCGTGTTGACGTACGACACGTATGGGCCAAGCTTCAACATGACGCGCGCCGACGGTTTGAACGTGGCCAGCACTGGCAGCGAGATGGTCTGCAGGTCGGCCTCACTGACGTTGTGGCCTGTGAAATTGCCCGAAAGCCGTTCGCCTCCGCGCACTATGCCCATGTGATAGTTCTTCACCTTGGCGTCAATGCTCATGCCTTTCTTCTCATATCGAAGTCCTGTCATGAGTCCCCACTTGCCCCAAAAGTCTTTTTGCACATCAACTCCCAAGAGGAAGTTTCCCTGAAGTTCAAACTTCTCAAGGCTGCGTATGGTGGCCGGCATGCCCACAGGAGCTGTTCCTCCAATGTTGTAGCCCAGACGCACGGTGTAGTTAAGGTTTTCGGTGATGCCTCCGGCATATATATCCCGGGCAAGCGCGCCGCTAAGCATTGCGGCTATCAGCAATATCTTGGTTTTCATTCCGGCTTTTCACTTATAAGTCTAACCTTGTCTATACACAATCGGCTGCCCACGGCACCCTGAAAGAGGCCGCCGTCCTTGCTCGAAGAGAACACTACGGTAATGTTGTAGCCGTAGTTGTTCAGCAGTTGGAAGTCTAATTCCGAAGTGTAGTCAAACGCTATTTCAAATGGAGTCCACTCATCCACAGAAGCTATCGTGCCCATTCGCGCCACGCCTACGATATACTTGCTGCTCAGCACATTGCTTCCGTCGAGCACTACAGCGTTGCCAGCCGCAGTGTGGTCGGCGGCTATGGAATCGTGGTTCTGGTATATCACAGCATAGATGTCAGCGGAGTCGGTACGTCCGGCCACCTCATTGCCGTTCTTGTCCTGATACTTTGCGCCAGGCCGATAGCGATAGTAGCCTGTCAGCTTGATTGGCTTGCGGTCGAAACGCACCCCGAACTTGGTGGAAACAAGGGCATTGCCGCCAAGAGCATTGGTGGCATCGAACACTCCGAGGAACAGGTTGCCTGCGGCAAGCCTCATTCCGCCCATAACGCCAAACATTCCTGTGTCGCGCGTCTCAAGGGCTACGGCAGCACCGTCGTAGCCTTCAGCCATCGGCACCGAGGGATATTCGTCGGGCTTCGCGCTGCTCCGCGCCATGGCGAAGCCGGCATTGCCCGTCGCCCAAGTGCAATTAGGGTTTGGGTCTTCCCATACATAACAATACGAGCCTTTGACAGAGGACTCTTTGAGCGAGTATTGCTCAAAGTCGAAGCACAACGTGTCGCCCACGACCCTATTTTCCGGCCTGAACGCTACGGTATAGTCGCGGTGCCACGCCCCGTCTTCCGACGTAACGCGGTAGCTCACCTGCCGTCCGTTACTGAAATCATGCGTCGAACCGCTTGCCGGCTCTATCCTGGCACCGTCGGTTATTGTGAACATCGGCGACATTGCCGCCAAGCCTAAGCCACTTCTTACATTAAATTCTATTGCACTTTTGTCCGACTGAACGCCGACGAGCGTGTCAGTAAGGCTGAAAAACGCCTCCGAAGGATTGTCCAGATGAACCCAAGCTGCGGTAATGTCGCACTCAGAATTGGCCGGTTCGGCCTTGAAACATCCCGTAAGCACAGCACAAGCAATGCCGGGAAGTATATATTGAAATAATCGCATAAACTATACTATGTGGGCTGTTTGCCGCTGCAAAGTTACTCCAAAAAATTTGCCAAACGAAACTGATTCAGTGCAAAAAATTACTGTTTCGCATACTTATATCGCCTTTTGGGGCGTTTTGGAACATTTTAATCAAGCCGACGAGAGCAATATTGCCCACTGTCACCACATGTTTTTCAAAAAGTTTTGGACTGTGCTCCCACACAACGCTTTTTACTGAAAATTTGCAAAGAAATGTTTTTGCATTTCAAAATAAAAGGGCTAACTTTGTGACCGTTATCCTGAAAACAATCTTTTTACCTTAAAAAGACTAATACCTATTGAAGATATAAAGCGGTGGCCTGTGAGGGTCGCCGCTTTGTTGTTTGTATCTTGCCATAAAACTGCGCTGCAAACATCAGAAGCTCTACGGCAAAGTCATTACAAAATCAGCGCTTCCGTCCGCAAAGAGAGGTTCTCGCAAAACTTCTGTGCACCAACAGCTTAGTCCAACCTACATTTTCGTCCAAAAAGATTGCATACATTTTGCCCAAAAATCTATATGATTTTCGACAAAGATTGCATACATTTTCGGCTTATATACCCCAAAAAGCATAATTTATAGCCGTTTTCGTTTGCTTATTCCAATAAGAAATACTACTTTTGTCCAATCGGTTGGATGGATTCTATGCAATTTTATCCAATCGAATGGATAAAACGCGAGACGAATCATCCAGTTTGTTGGATGAAGATAGTATTTCCTGTGTAGGTAAAGTACAAAAATGACAGAAGATGGATAAATTATTGCTTGAGCGAATCATGCTCGAAAACCAAAGGGAGGTGGAGGAGCATGAGGTCATACCCAGAAACGTCTCGTTCGAAGGGTTCGACCGATATGTATTGGTGGGTATCAGAAGGGCAGGTAAGTCTTACTTGCTCTACCAGCAGATGCAAAAGCTCCTGTCCGAAGGACACGATTGGAGCGAAATGCTCTACCTCAACTTTGAGGACGAGCGCCTGGAAGGCTTTACTGCCATGGATTTCAACCTGATTCTCGAAGTCCATTTCGAGATTTACGGCAAACGCCCAATGCTCTTCCTCGACGAGATACAGAACATCGCCGGATGGGAGAAGTTCGCACGTCGCTTGGCGGACAGCAAGTATAAGGCCTTCATCACGGGAAGCAATGCCAAGATGCTCAGCTCCGACATTCAGACCACCTTGGGCGGCAGATACCTTCCTATACAGGTCTATCCCTACAGTTTCGGGGAGTTTCTGGATGTACATGCCGTACAGCACGACAAGCTGTCGCTGCTGACTACGGAGGGAAAGGCGATGGTGATGAACCGTCTGAAAGACTATTTCCATCATGGAGGCTTTCCCGAGGGGGCGTTGATGAAGACCAAGAGAGACTATCTGCTTAGCGTCTATCAGAAGATATACCTGGGCGACATAGTTGCCAGAAATGGCGTTTCCAATGTCTTTGGTCTGAAAGTGATGATCAAGAAAATAGCGGAGAGCATCAGACAACCCATCTCATTCAGCCGCATTGCCAATATCATTTCTACCACAGGCACCAAGCTGAGCACCACGTCTGCCATCAAGTATATGGAGTTCATGGAGGCCTCATGGCTCATCAGCAAGGTTACCAACATTGCCTCCAAACTGGCGGACAAGGAGAGCAACGCCAAATACTATTTTTCAGACAATGGCATTCTCGACCTGTTCTTGATGGATGCTGACACAGCCCTCTTGGAAAATCTCGTCGCAATCAACCTGATAAGGAAATACGGTAGAGAAGATGCTGTGTTTTTCTACAATAAAGGTGTGGAAGTCGACTTCTATATCCCAGAAACGGAGACAGCCATCCAAGTATCCTTCTCCATCCGTGACGAGGACACCCGACGGAGAGAGGTAAAGGCTTTGGAAGCCTTGCCGAAAGTGTTGCCCTGCAAGCAGCGCTACATCATCACCTACGACGAGACGGACGAATGGCAACTTTCTGACTTAGGCATCGAAGTGCTCCCCGTGTGGAAATGGTTGCTGGGATAATTTGTGGCTCAAAGGACTGCAACCGTCATGATTGCAGCCCTTTTCTTCTTTATAATAGACATTTGCTTCCGCCAGATTTGCAACAATTGCCCGAACGATGGGCTTTCAAAAAATATTCTATCGTTGCACAGGTCGGAAAAAAGCAGTAACTTTGGGCGCAGAAAACAGGCATAAAGCCGTCAGAACGGCCGCAAATGGCCTTAGAAGCGAAGATGCCCCGAAAGGGCAAGGCTGACACAAAGGCCGACGACACTGGCGAGCCATGCACGGAAGGCGGCAGGACGAACTCCGCCGCACTAATATAATAAGGTATGACGGGGTGTGCCAAACTCCGGAACCCGACTTAAAAGGAACAAATGGACCAGACATTAGACCAGGACAGAATTATCAAAATCAACATCGAGGAGGAAATGAAGTCGTCGTACATCGACTACTCCATGTCTGTTATCGTGGCAAGAGCCCTACCCGATGTGCGTGACGGATTCAAACCGGTACACCGCCGTATACTGTACGGTATGATGGGCATCGGAAACACGAGTGACAAACCATACAAGAAGTGCGCCCGCGTGGTTGGAGAGGTGCTCGGAAAGTACCACCCACACGGTGACAGTTCCGTGTATGGAGCACTGGTGCGCATGGCGCAAGACTGGAACATGCGCTACACGCTCGTTGACGGCCAGGGAAACTTCGGTTCGGTTGACGGTGACTCGCCTGCCGCCATGCGTTACACAGAGTGCCGCCTGTCCAAAATGGGCGAGCACATCATGGACGACCTCAAGAAGGACACCGTGGACATGGTGAACAACTTCGACGACTCGCTTCAGGAGCCGTCGGTGATGCCCACCAAGATACCTAATCTGCTGGTGAACGGTGGCAACGGTATTGCCGTGGGTATGGCCACAAACATACCTACGCACAATCTCTGCGAAGTGATTGACGGCTGCTGTGCCTATATAGACAATCCCGACATAGACACCGACGGACTGATGGAGCACATCAAGGCTCCCGACTTCCCAACAGGTGCATATATATATGGTATACAGGGAGTGCGCGACGCCTACGAGACAGGTCGCGGCCGCATTGTGATGCGCGCCAAGGCCGAGATAGAGAGCGGCGACACGCACGACAAGATTGTGGTAACGGAGATTCCCTATGGTGTGAACAAGGCCGACCTGGTGAAATACATAGCCGACCTCGCCACAGAAAAGAAGATTGAGGGCATCAGCAACGTCAACGACGAGTCGGGCCGACAGGGCATGCGCATCGTGGTGGACGTGAAGCGCGAGGCCAACGCCAACGTGATTCTCAACAAGTTGTTCAAGATGACGGCGCTGCAAAGCTCGTTCTCTGTGAACTGCATCGCGCTGGTGAAAGGACGCCCACGCTTGCTCTCGCTCAAAGACTGCGTGCGCTACTTCGTTGAACACCGTCACGACGTGACCATACGCCGCACGAAATTCGACCTGAAGAAGGCGCAGGACCGCGCACACATACTCGAAGCTCTCATCGTGGCTTGCGACAATATAGACGAGGTGGTACACATCATCCGCGCGTCGAAGACTCCGCAGGAGGCCGTGAACAACCTCATGGAGCGTTTCAACTTCGACGAGATTCAGGCTCGCGCCATCGTGGACATGCGTCTGCGTCAGTTGACCGGTCTGCAAATGGACCAGTTGCACCAGGAGTTTGAGGAACTGGAGAAGTTGATAGCCCACTTGCAGGCTATACTCGACGACCCCGAACTGTGCAAGAAGGTGATGAAAGAAGAGCTGCAGGAGGTCAAGGAGAAGTACGGCGATGCACGCCGCACGGAGATAAAGTATTCGAGCGAAGAGTTCAACGCCGAAGACTTCTATCCCAACGACCCTGTGGTCATAACCGTAAGCCATTTGGGATATATCAAGCGCACCGCACTGTCGGAGTTCCGCGAGCAAAGCCGTGGCGGAGTGGGAAGCAAGGGAGCAAACACCCGCGAAGAGGACTTCACGGAGTATATCTATCCAGCAACGATGCACAACACGCTGCTCTTCTTCACCCAGAAGGGACGCTGCTACTGGCTGAAGTGCTACGAAATACCCGAAGGCAACAAGAGTTCAAAGGGCAGAGCCATACAAAACCTGCTCAACATCGAACCCGACGATGCCATCAATGCTGTGCTGCGCATAAGCAAATTCAATGACGAAGAGTTCCTCAAGAGCCACTACGTCATGTTCGCCACCAAGAACGGCACCATCAAAAAGACGTGTCTGGAGGCTTACAGTCGCCCAAGGGCAAACGGCGTGATAGCTATCAACATCGTTGACGACGACAGGGTGATAGGCGTTCGCCTCACCAACGGCAACAACGAGATAGTACTGGCCAACCGCAACGGACGCGCCATACGTTTCAACGAAAACGAAGTGCGCGTGATGGGACGCGTCTCAACCGGTGTGCGCGGAATGCGCCTTGACGGCGGCGACGACGAACTTGTCGGCATGGTTTGCGTGAACGACCCGCAGAAGGAAACCATCATGGTGGTGAGCGAAAACGGCTACGGCAAGCGCAGCGATGTGGAAGACTACCGCAAGACAGCGCGTGGAGCCAAGGGTGTGAAGACGCTTGGCATCACCGAAAAGACCGGACGACTCGTGGCCATAAAGGTGGTGACAGACGAGAACGACCTGATGATTATCAACAAGAGCGGCATACTCATTCGCATGAAGGTGGCCGACGTTCGTGTCATGGGACGCGCCACACAGGGTGTGCGTCTGATAAACCTCACAAAGAAGAACGACACCATCGCCAGCGTATGCAAGGTGATGAGCGCTACTGACGAGGAAGTGGCGGAGATGGAAAGCCAGGCTGAATTTGAAGAGACAACCGACAGGATGAACTCCGACCTCGGCTCTACCAGCGGTGAAGCGCAGACCGATGCAACCGAAACGCAGGAAAACAACGTGACGGAAACTGCTGAAACAGACAACGAGTAGACCGCACGGCAAACAAGAAAACAGGAAATCACAAGTAACTATTAAACCAATATTAGTATAGACATGAGAAAAGCAATGATGATGGCAGTAATGGCCGCATTAGCCACATCTGCCTTTGGTCAGACAGCCGAGGAAGAAGCTGAAAAGTGGAACAAGGAATGTCAGAACCAGTACCAAATTTACGAGAAAGAGTCTAAAATCCAAGTGGCCAACGCCACGCAAAAGGAGAAGACTCCGTTTGACACTTTGGCCATGTACAAGGCTGGAGTGGCTGCTCTGAAGGCTGCCATTGAGTGTGACAAGTACGACGCTCAGCCCAACGAAAAGGGCAAGGTGAAGCTGCGTTACCGCAAGGACAACCAGGTGAAGGGACAGCAACTGCGCATCGTGTGCCTGCAAGCAGGTCAATACTTCAACACACAGAAGAACATGCCCGCCACACTTGAGGCATTCCAGATGTATGTTGACTCACACGATTCACCTCTGTTCACTGGCGTGGATATGACCAAAGACCCGTATATCGCACAGTTCGCTTACTACACCGGACTCGTGGGCTATCAGCTCAAGGACTTTGACACAGCCATAAAGTATGCCCAGAAGTGCAAGGAGTGCGCTGACAACGACATCGCCGTCAATCCCAACAACGCCAAAGTGAAGGAAGAGGCTGACAAGCTGAAGGCTGACGCCGACGAGATTCTGCTGTTTGCCAAGAGAGACAACTGCAAGACGGCTGCCGACTCGACTGCTTTCGTCTCTGACCTGATGGCTCTGCACAAGGCTAAACCGCAGGAAAGCAGGTATTTCAATATGCTTATCGCCTACTACAACGAGCATCCCGACAAGAAACAGGCTTGGATAGACGAGGAAGTGACCGTCATACCTGACAACAAGATGGCATGGGCCATCAAGGGTGAGACAGAAATGAGAGCCGAGAAGTGGGACAACGCAATCGCTTCATACAAGAAAGCACTGGAAATAGACCCGAACTTCACTGCCGTGATATTCAACACAGGTACGTGTCTTAACTCTAAGGCCATAGAACTGAAGGACAAACTGTCTGACAAGAAGACAGGAAAGCTCACTACAGAGAACGCCGCAAAGGTGAAAGAAGTATTGAACGAGGCAAAGACCTATCTGCTCAAGGCACAGGAACTTGACCCCAACCGCGAGTCGGTCAACTGGGCTTATGCTCTGTATCAGGTGTACTACTCGCTTGGCGACAAGGCTAAGTCTGCCGAATACGAGAAACTTCTCAACCAATAAGGCAAGACCTAACAAACCACAAGGATAACCGACTAACAATTAAGGGGACGGTACGTGACAGAAAGGCCGCGACCGTCCCCTTAAACATAAGGACTTCAAAGCATGAAGAAGCAAATACTTGCGACGCTTCTCTTACTATTGACCGTAGCACCGTGCCTGAACGCTCAACGCAAAGAGCTTTCACAGGCGCGGTCTTACATTAAGAGCGGCAAGGATTTCGACAAGGCAGAAAAGCTCATGGCCGACATTGTGGCCAAGGATTCCGTCGGGCGGCAGAACCCGAAGGTGTATCTGATGTGGCACCAGGCAGTGCTGCGCCAGTATGAGCAGGGCAACGAGAAGCTGTATCTCAAGCAGAAGTATGACACAACGCTCATATTCAACCTCACCAAACGGATGTTCTCCATACTCGAATCGCTCGACAGCATTGACGCACAGCCGCAAAAGAACGGCAAGTCAAAGCCCAAATACCGCCACAAGCACGCGGAACTGCTCAACAAGCTGCGCCCCAACCTGTATTTCGGCGGCACTTTCCACACGCGGAAGAAGGATTACGCCACGGCATACACCTTCTTCGACACATACATCGACTGCACCAAGCAACCTCTGTTCACGGGCTACAACTACGAACAGACCGACACAACGCTGAAAAAGGCAGCCTACTGGGCTACATACTGCGGAGCCAAGCTCAACAAACCTGCTCTCACGCTGCGCTACGCCGACTTGGCACGCCGCGACACGACCAACCTGCAGTTTCTGCTCATGTATATAGCCGAGGCGTACAACACGGAAAAGAACGATACTGCGTGGCTCGCCACACTGAAAGAGGGCTTTTCAAAATTTCCAAAGGCGGAATATTTCTTCACCCACCTCACCGATTACCACAATGCCAACGGCAATGCAGACAAGGCTTTGCAGGTGGCCAACGAGGCTTTGGCAACCGATTCCACAAGTCTTCTGTTCCTCTTCGCTAAGTCAACGGCACTGCTCAACCTCGGCCGCTACGACGAGTGCATCGCCACAACCGACACACTGATTAGCCTCAACGATACCATTCCCGACGCCTACTACAACGCCGGAATGGCCTATATGAACAAGATTTTGGCTGCGGAAGAGGCGTATGCCGCCCGCAAACAGAAGAAGAGCATAATGAAACTGTACAGCAAGGCTCTGCCATACATGGAGAAATGCCGTGCGCTTGCCCCCGACGACAAGCAGAAATGGGCTCCTGCGCTCTACAAAATCTATCTCAATCTGAACCGTGGCAAGCAGTTTGAGGAGATAGACAAGCTGCTGAACAGCACGAAATGACAAGCTTGCCTTTCTGAAGCCCCACGTTAGAAATACGTAAAGTGACGTTTGGCAGTCGGAAACAGCCTACCCTACGATTGCAAACAGCCTACATTCCATGCAAAACCGCCTGTCAGCAATGTGCTGGCAGGCGGTTTTGTGTATTATACGATGTAGTTGCCGTTGTGATACGACCATGTTCGGCGTTATGAAGCGGCCACGGACGGGCTGTCAGCAGCCGCTTCAGACCGGAGTTACTTGGCCACGTGCTTCTTTCCGTTCTGGATATACATACCCTTAACGTTGTTGCCGCTGACGCGAAGACCGTTCAAACGGTATTTTGGAGCGTCGGCTTTTTCCGTTTTAACGGTGTTTATGCCAGAGTAAGAAGCGTCGCGCACATATATCACACCCGTGGTAAGCAGTTCGGAAAGGTCCCACACCTGTGTGGCTGACGGACGCTCAGGCTCAATGGCCTTAAAGCCGGAGCCGCTGACTGTGGCAGAACTGAGGTCGAACACGGAGAATGCCTTGTCGTTGGCAATCGTTTCAGCCTCCGTAAGGTCAAGGTTAAGCACAGCGTCGTTCACAATAAAGTTGCCAGTCACCTTTATTCTGTTGGCCAAAGACTTGGTTTCGTTAGACAGCAGTGCGGTTTCCACTATGCCACCTGCGTTCACGGTACAGCCGCCAGTGAGCTTCAGCACCTTGGCATTGACCACCGTGTCTCCGGCAGCCACTGTTCCGCCGCTTATCACGGTCACCTTTCCGGCCACAGTACCCTCGCCGCGCAGCGTGGCATCGGCGTTTACGGTAACAGCTCCTGTGCCAGAGTTTGTGCCGTTGACCACGAGCGTACCCTTGTTCACCTTGGTTGAACCCTTGAAAGTGTTGGTTCCTGTCAGTCGCCAGATGCCCGAACCCTCCTTTACTATATAAGTATAGGCATCCTTGCCGGCCGAAGTCTTGTTGTCGATGGTTCCGTTGAAGGTCTCGTCGGTGTTGGCTCCACCGATGTGCCATATCATCTGCGCATTGGTTGTGTTCTTCGACGATGCGCTAAGATACGTGCCCTTGTCGCCGCTGAGTCCGCCTATGTACTGCTCGTCGTTGGTATTCCAACACACAAGGCGTGCGTTGCCCTTCAGGTAGACCTTGGTATTGGGCATTCCCTTGAAGCCTTTTTGGAACATAAGCTGCGAGCCGTCCTTCTCAGTACCCACACCGTTGGCCACGAGTGTGCCGTAGAACTTGGTCCAGTCGCCTTCCAGATACTCGCGAACATACGGTATCTTATACTCCAGCGCACCTGTTCCGGTCACGTTGTTGCGCAGATGGGCGTTCTTGTTGATGGCGAAAGTGGAGTAAGTGCCGTCTGTTACCTCTATCGGGAACCAGTATGTCAGTTCCAGACCGCCGCCATTCTCCACTGCGAAGTTACCGCCCGACATGATGAGCTTGTTGCTTGTCTCCGCTTCATCGAGGTACACCTTCTTTTCGGCCAGCGATTTCACGTAGGTCAGCTTCAGCGTTCCACCGTCCTTCAGTTCCGTATTGCCGTACTTGAAGAACGACGCCGAGGCCGGAACCACCGTTCCCTTGCCGCTTATAGTGACCTTTCCTTCGCCTTCGATGCTACCGTTCATGGTCACTGTCGAAGCTTTCTCGATGTTGAACTCCGTGTCGCGATATATCTTGGCGTCGCGGTTGGTGGCGGTAGAAGCACCTGTGTAGTTCCACACTCCGCCGTCCCATATCCAGTTCTGGCCGTATTCCACCGAAGCTCCCAGCGCACTCTTCTCGCCTCCGTTCTTGAGAGTGGCGAAAGAGAACACACCGTCGTGCAGCACAGAGGCTCCCGTATATCCGTTTTCGGTCTCCACAGAGAGCTTGCCCGCACCTGTTTTGTTGAGCGAAGCCTTGCCGTCGAGCGATCCTTCGCCCGAGATGGTCACGTCAGCATCGGTGCGCACCACCACTGCCTCCTTCTCTACCGAACCTGTAAGCGTTATCGTAGAGTCGGCAACTGGGGCGATGAGCCAGTTGTTGTCGTCGCCCACAAAGTTGTCGCAGTCCACCATGTCCACCTGTTCGGGCTGCGTCTTGGTGTCCAGTTCGGCATATTCCGAATACGCCTCGCCCTTGTATGCACGCAGACGGAAGCTGTAGGCCGTTCCGGCGGTCAGTCCGCTGACGGTATAAGCCTCAGCGTCGGCATCTATGCGTGCCACTTCCTTATATTCGTCGCCATCTTTCTGCTCCAGAATGAGTCCGTCCTCACCCTCGGTATAGTTCGACCAGCCCAGAGTAATTGTCTTGTCGGTAGAGCCGGTGGTGGTGAGGAAGAGCGGAGTGCGCAGGAATACAGGGCGATTCTCCGTGGTCAGGCTGTTTATATAGTTCTCAATGTTGGCGTAGCCGTTGGCCGCAATGACCATAGCGTCGTTCTTTGTGGGGTCGGTGCCGTTGGCTTTCTCCCACTCGTCGGGCATTCCGTCGCCGTCAGAGTCCACGGGTTTGTCAAACGACTTCACCTCCCATGATGTCGGAGCGCCGAAAGGCAACTGCTCTTCAGTAGACAGCAAAGCGCCCTCCTTGCCGAACGACTTGGCCTGATGCACCATATAGAAGTCGGCCATGTCGCGGTAAGGCAGGTTGGCACCCACGGTTGGCAGCAGGCTGTCCACGAGTTCTGTGGCTTTCCACGTCTTCAGAGCTGGATAGTTGAACGGTTCCTCGGCGAAGGTCGGGCCGCCTCCATACTCGCTGTGTGGTATTTCGTAGGGGTCAAAGATGCCGTTGCGGTTCTTGTCCTGCCAGTTGTCCTCGGCATAGATGTTGAAATCGCTGTTGCCGCTGGTTATGGCGTTGCCGCTACCCGACGGTCCGTTGATGAAAAGGTTGTTGGTTGCGTTCACCCACGACTTGCCCGACGAGTCGCCACCCATCAGCAAGCAGCCGCTGCTCCAGTTATATACGATGTTGTTCACATACTGCAAGCAACCCTTCATCTTGTTGTTGCGAGTGCTGTTGTCGCAGTAGAAGTTGCGGTAGAGCGTGATTGAGTCGCTCTGCATCAGTCCTCCGGCCGAGTGGCTGAGCAGTCCCTGTCCCATAATACTGTTGGATATGGTGATGAGCTGTGGCGTTGTGCCCTTGCCGTCGGGGTTGATGGAGAACACCTCGTCGAGTCCCCACGAGAACGAGCAGTGGTCGAATATCATGCTCTTGCCGTTGGCTATTCCTGCGGCATCCTTTCCAGAGGAGCCACTGTGACCCATACGGAAGCGGATGTGGCGCACGATGATGTTGTCGGCACCCGAAAACGACACTCCGTCGCCATAGACGATGATGCCTTCGCCCGGAGCTGTCTGTCCTGCCACATAGAGATTCTTGGAGAAAACGATGCGCGAATTGATTTTAATCACACCTGCCACATCGAAAATGACGATGCGGTTGGGCTGGCTGACGGCGTCGCGCAGAGAGCCGGTGCCGCTGTCGTTGAGGTTGGTCACGTGATAGACGCTTCCTGTGCGGCCTCCCGTAGCGAAGCGTCCCCACCCTTGCGCCTCCGGAAAGGCCAGTTGCTGGGCGGCAACGTTCAGGTTTGCGCCGGCGAGCACAGCTCCCAGCAGCAATAGTCTGGTAGTTTTGGTATTCATAATGTTTTGGTTTTTTAGGTTCGTAGTTTGTCACTAACTATCAAACAAATGTAGCAAAAATGCGGCAATATGCCGTCTCTGCGGACAAATATCGCTGACTTATGTCAAATTTCCATATCGTTTGGCGCATGCAACCGAAACGGCTCACAGTCTGCCGGCAATGTTACCGACAACCCGTGAGCCGCTATGTGGCAAAATACAGCCTGGCGATGCGCTGCTAAGCCTCCAGCGCACCGATGATTTCCTTGACCGACTTGCATCCGTGGGCATCGAGCCACGAGCTTATGCCGTCGCGAATCTTTATGGTCACAGCCGGGTCTATGAAGTTGGCCGTACCCACTTCTATGGCCGTTGCTCCTGCCATAAGGAAGGCTATGGCATCCTCTGCGGTCATTATGCCGCCGAGCCCCACCACGGGAATGGACACCGCACGAGCCACCTGCCACACCATGCGCAGCGCAACTGGTTTTACGCAAGGGCCGCTCAGTCCGCCTGTGCCTATGCTGAGCAGCGGTTTGCGCTTCTCTATGTCCACGGCCATGCCCATGAGCGTGTTGATTAGCGACACGCTGTCGGCTCCTTCGGCCTCGCAGGCGCGGGCTATCTCGGTGATGTCGGTCACGTTGGGTGACAGTTTCACGATGAGAGTCTTGCTATAACTGCGGCGCACGGCCTTCACCACCGATGCCGCTCCGGCGCAGGTGACGCCAAACGCCATGCCGCCGTCCTTCACGTTGGGGCACGAGATGTTAAGTTCTATGGCCGGTATGCGGTCGAGTTCATTGATGCGGGCGGCGCACTCGGCATAGTCTTCGGGCGACGAACCGCTCACGTTGACAATCATGTTGGTGTCTATGTCCTTTATCTGCGGATATATATGCTCGCAGAAATAGTCCACACCCTTGTTCTGCAAGCCCACGCAGTTGAGCATTCCACCGGCGGTTTCGGCCATACGCGGATAGTCGTTGCCCTGGCGCGGATGCAGCGTAGTGCCTTTCACGATGATGCCTCCGATGCCGTCGAGGGGCATGAAGTCGGCAAATTCCAGTCCGTAGCCAAACGTTCCCGATGCGGTCATCACGGGATTTTTCAGGCTCAATCCTTTTATTTCTACATTCAGAGCTGCCATAGTAGTTGCTTAATGTTAAACACAGGTCCATCCTTGCACACACAGAGGTTGCCCTCCACGGTCTTTTCCACACAGCAGAGGCAAGCGCCAAGTCCGCAGGCCATCATGTTTTCGAGCGAAACCTCGCAGTCTACTCCGGCCTTGGCGGCATAGCGTGCCACAGCCATCATCATCGGCTTGGGGCCGCAGGTGGCTATGCGGTCGAAGTGTTCGCCGCTCAGTATGGAATGGTTGGTGACAAAGCCCTGCTCTCCTGCCGTTCCGTCTTCAGTAGTAATGTACACGCGCCCGTACTTATTAAACAAGTCGAGCTGAAGCAGGTCGCCTGCGCTGCGCGCACCGAGCAGGAACGTAGGCTCCATACCGCAGCTTTTCATCGCAGCTCCCATATACAGGAGCGGCGCAACGCCTACTCCACCGCCCACAAGCAGCAGACGCTCTGAGGCGGAGCCGGGCATGGTGAAACCGTTGCCAAGGGGCAGCACGCAGTTGAGCTTCTGTCCGAGGGCGAGCTTGGCCAACTGGCGTGTGCCGTCGCCCACAAGTGCCACGAGCAGCCACAATTCATTGGCCACGTAGTCTACAAAATGGATGGATATGGGGCGGCGCAGAAATGTAGTTCCAGAGCCGTCTATGCGCACTTCAACGAACTGTCCGGGCTTCATTTCCGGCAGCGGACTGCTGTCGGTGAGCCGCAACAGCACGTGCTTGTCGCTGACATGCTCCACCGACTTCACCGTCAGGTCGAGGATAAACTTCTTCATTATTTTTTCTACTTCGATAATTGTTTTTCAGATGGTTTGCAATAGCCTTTTTAGGGCGCGGCAACGCACAAGTGCTTTCCCAAGTATTGCAAAGGTACAAATAATCGGGTACAGAAGAGACTATCGCGCCCTCAAAAATGCAACCCCGCCGTTTGGCTGTCGTAAACCGCCCACTTTTGAAGCGTAACTCGGCCATTTACGACCCGTAAGTGGCCCACTTTCGAGGCACAACTCGGCCACTTTTGCAACACATTGTGCGTCAACAAGTTGCAAAAGCGGTATTTCGGAGGCCACAGAAGGTTCGGCATCGTGTATTTTCTACGTTTCGTTCCTGCCCATAAAGACATTGTCCGCGCTTTCAAGGGAAGAACCATTTTTTGGAAACCGCAAATAATAATCGGCAAACGAGCCTTTGCTAAAAATAAGAAAATGATTAAATTTGCACTCCAAGAATATTACATTAGAATATATTGCATAGAACAACGAGATGAAAACTGTTTTCGATTTCTCTGTCAAAGACAGAAAAGGCAAGGATGTGGCTCTGAAAGAGTATGCCAACGAAGTGCTGCTCATAGTGAATACGGCAACCAAGTGCGGCTTCACGCCACAATATGAGGAGCTGGAAAAACTGTACGAGAAGTACCACAGCCAGGGTTTCGAGATACTTGACTTCCCCTGCAACCAGTTCGGACAGCAGGCTCCGGGCACCGACGAGTCGATACACCAGTTCTGCAAGCTGACCTACGGCACAGAGTTTCCCCGCTTCAAGAAGATAAAGGTGAACGGCGACGACGCTGACCCACTCTACAAATTCCTCAAAGAGCAGCGCGGCTTTGCCGGATGGGACGCCAATCACCCACTCACCCCGATACTTGACGAGATGCTGAGCAAGGCTGACCCCAACTACAAGGAGAGTGCCGACATAAAGTGGAACTTCACAAAGTTCCTTACCAACAAGCTCGGCATGGTTGTGGCTCGCTTTGAACCCACAGAGAGCATCGAGAACATATCGGCAAAGATTGAGGAACTGCTGAAATAAGGGTGGAGTCTAAGGTTATGACACAGGCAACGGAACATACAAAATGCCTCATCGTGGGCAGCGGCCCTGCCGGATACACGGCGGCCATCTATGCGGCAAGGGCCAACCTGAAGCCGATAGAATACAGCGGACTGCAACCCGGCGGACAGCTCACACAGACCTCCACGGTGGAAAACTTTCCGGGCTATCCGCAGGGAGTGGACGGCAACCAGATGATGATGGACATAAGGGAGCAGGCCGAACGCTTCGGAGCCGACATTAGAGACGGCGAGATAGTGGAGGCCGACCTGTCGGCTGCGCCCTACAAACTGACAACAGAAGACGGCCACGTGATTGAGGCCGACACGGTAATCATAGCCACGGGTGCCTCGGCAAAGTACTTGGGACTCGACGACGAGCGCAAATACAACGGCCAGGGCGTGTCGGCATGCGCCACGTGCGACGGTTTCTTCTACCGCAAGAAGACCGTGGCCGTTGTGGGCGGCGGCGACACGGCCTGCGAGGATGCTCTCTATCTTTCAGGACTGGCCAAGAAGGTATATCTGATTGTGCGCAAGCCCTATCTGAGGGCATCCGACGTGATGCAGAAGAGGGTGATGCAGACCGAAAACATAGAGATACTGTTTGAGCACAACGCCATCGGACTCTACGGCGACAACGGGGTTGAGGGTGCCCACCTGCTGAAGCGCAAGGGCGAACCCGACGAGGAGCGCATAGACATAGCCATCGACGGCTTCTTCCTCGCCATCGGCCACAAGCCCAACAGCGACGTTTTCAAGCAGTGGCTGGACACCGACGAGCAGGGATACCTGAAGAAGACCGACGGAACTCCGCGCACTAAGATACCCGGAGTGTTCGTTGCGGGCGACGTAGCCGACCCCAACTACCGCCAAGCCATCACCGCCGCCGGCTCAGGATGCCAAGCCGCAATAGAAGCAGAACGCTTCTTGGCTGCGCTTTAAGAACCATACCTTTATATATAACAGTGCGAAAGCGTCGCCACAAAGCGCAACGACCAACGTTTGGTCGGCTTTGTGGCGACGCTTTCGCACTGTTTTGTTTGTTGTACCCACAAAAAGCCTCACTTGCGCTTAGCGCAAGGCACAGCCCACAGTCCGCAGAAAGTTATCAAGCCATTGAGCAACAGCAGTTCGTAGCCGAACTTATAGCCCCAATATCGGCTTGCAAGCGTGTCGAGAACGAAGCAAATAATCGGCGAGGCCACGGCGATGAACGGCACAAGACGGTCGTTGACGCTGCACCGGGTGAACAGTCCGAAGGCAAAAAGGCCGAGCAAGGGGCCATAGGTGTAGGACACGAGTATGTAGATGGCATCTATCACGCTCGTGGAATTGACCGCACGGAACACCAGCATGAACACCACGAACACCAGTCCCATGAGGAAATGCACCCTGTGGCGCAGCTTCTCGTCGTCGGGACGGCCACACACATCTACGCAGAAGCACGTTGTGAGCGACGTAAGTGCGGAGTCGGCCGAGCTGAACGACGCGGCTACGATGCCCAAGGTGAACAGTGCCATGACCAGCGTGCCGAGACTGCCCGTTGCGGCAAACATCGGAAGGAGTTCGTCGCCCTGAGTTGGCAATGCCACGCCTTTGTTGGCAGCAAGCAGGGTGAGCAGAACGCCAAGCGCAAGGAAGAGGAAATTGGCCGGAAGAAAGGCAAAGCCATAGGTACACATGTCCTTTTGTGCGTCGCGGAGAGTGCGGCAAGTGAGGTTCTTCTGCATCTTGTCCTGGTCAAGACCGGTCATCACCACCACGACAAACACGCCGCTGAGAAACTGTTTCCAGAAGTTCTGCCGCGAAACCCAGTCATCGAACACGAACACACGGCTCATCGGACTGTCGCAGACGGCCTTGACCGCACCGCCGATGCCCATGCCGAGCGACTCCACCACGTGGACTATTATGAGCAGAAGGGCGGCAAAGAGGCACACGGTCTGCAGACTGTCGGTCCAGACGAGCGTCTTTATGCCGCCACGACGTGTGTACAGCCATATCAGCAGCACCATCAGCGTGGCCGTGACGGCAAACGGCACACCCCAAGCGTCGAACACAAACCGCTGGAGCAGAGCGCAAACCACATAAAAGGCTACGGCTGCGCCCGACATCTTGGACAGCAGGAAGAACCAAGCCCCAGTCTTGTATGACACCGGGCCGAGCCTTTCGCCGAGATAGGCGTAGATTGACGTAAGCCCAAGCCTGTAGTAGAGCGGCAGAAGCAGAAAGGCCACGACGAAATAGCCGGGAATGAAACCCAGGCACATCTGCAGATAGGTCATATCGGAGCGCAAGACCATGCCCGGAACCGACACAAACGTGACACCCGATATGGACGCTCCCACCATGCCAAAGGCCACCATGTACCACGGAGAATGTCTGTCGGCGGTGAAGAATGTGGCATTGGAACTGCTGCGTCCGCCCGCCAAACGGCTCACAAAAAGCAGCACCGCAAAGTAAACCAGTAGTGTAGTAAGGATTATCATGGTGCAAAGGTAAGAAAAACGGCACATTCCCCATTCTTCGCTCTTCGTTCTTCGTTATTCACTCTTCATAAATAACATTAAAAAAGAGAGGGATAACGGTAAGTTTGCCGTCAAAAACACTAACTTTGCAAGTTGAAATGCGAAATCAAAGCTGAAGACGCGTGAAAATAAAGGAAGTGTTGAACGCCCTTGAACAATTCGCGCCTCTGCCGTTGCAGGAAGACTGGGACAATGCCGGCCTGCAAATTGGATTGACAGAGGCGGATGTATCAGGGGCTTTATTGTGTCTTGACGTCAACGAACGCATCGTGGACGAGGCAGTAAAAAAGGGGTGCAACCTGATTATATCGCACCATCCGCTGTTGTTCCGTGGTCTTAAGACAATCTCCAACGGCGACCAAGTGCAGCGAACGGTGGTGAAAGCCATAGAAAACCGCGTGGCCGTGGTGTCGATGCACACCAACATGGACAACGCCAAGGGCGGAGTAAACTTCAAGATGGCGGAGAAACTGGGGCTGGAAAACGTCAGGTTCTTTGCCCCGAAGACCGCAGGAGGCATCAGCGGAGGCAGCGGCGTGGTGGGCGAACTGCCCACGGAGATAGCAGCAGACGACTTTATAGTAGCTGTGAAGAAGGCGTTTGGAGTGGAGTGTGCGATGTGCAACGAGCTGCTGCGCCGACCTATACGACGCATAGCCCTGTGCGGCGGTGCCGGCGACTTCCTGCTCGGAGAGGCCATAGCGGCCAGTGCCGACGCATTTGTGACGGGCGAAATGCACTACCACGTGTATTTCGGCCACGAACAGCAGATACAGATATGCGTGATAGGCCACTACCAGAGCGAACAATACACCAGCGAGATATTCAAGTCAATAATCGGGGAGGCCTGCCCTACTCTGCCAGTATACATAACAGATACGGACACCAACCCCATAATCTATTTATAAGCATACAGTATGGCAAAGAAAGAAACAGCCGAGTTGTCGGTAGAAGAAAGGTTGAAAACGCTTTTTGAACTCCAAACGGCCTTGTCGGCAATAGACGAAAAGAAAGCTCTGAGGGGCGAACTGCCGCTTGAGGTGCAGGATCTGGAGGACGAGATAGAAGGACTCTCTACCCGCATCGAGAAAATAGACGGCGACATAAAGGACTTCCAGAAGGCTATCAGCCAGAAAAAGGCCGAGATGACTGAGGCACAGGCCAGCGTGGACCGCTACAAGGCACAGCTCAACGAGGTGAAAAACAACCGCGAATATGACACACTGAGCAAGGAAATCGAGTTCCAGTCGCTCGAAATCGAACTGTGCAACAAGAAGATAAAGGAAGCACAGGTGCGTGTGGAGGAGAAAAGCGCAGAACTGAAAGAGAACGAAAGCGCCATAGAAGAGCGCAAACGCGACCTCGAAGTGAAGAAAAGCGAGCTTGACGAGATAATGGAAGAAACTCGCACAGAGGAGGAAAAGCTGAAACTCGACGTGAAAGAGCTTGAGGAGAAGATAGAACCGCGCCTGCTCGCCTCGTTCAAGCGCATACGCAAGAGCGCACGCAACGGACTTGGCATCGTCTACGTGCAGCGTGACGCCTGCGGAGGCTGCTTCAACAAGATTCCGCCACAGCGTCAGCTCGACGTGAAGATGCACAAGAAAATCATCGTATGCGAATATTGCGGCCGAATACTCATCGACCCGGAACTGGCAAACGTAGCTCCTACACAGCCGGTAGTGGAAGAAAAGAAGAAGACTGTGCGCAAGCGTACGACCAAAAAGACTACAAAAGCAGAAGACGGCGTGCCTGAAGCAGAGGATTAATTCCGAAAGGAAGGCCGCCCAAAGACGTTAGAACAACGTTAGAAAGGCGTTAGAACAACGCTAGAATGAATTCCCAAAAGCATGCAGCGGAACTCTCAGACCGCTGGCTTTTGGGAATTTATTGTATCCCGTAACTATTCAGTTCCCCACCTGGCCATTCCCTGAGCGAAATGGGAAATAACATTTTTCATCCCTCCGCTACGGATTTGCTTGAAAATAAGTTACTTTTACATCGGCAAGTAAGTAGTCCATCATGTGCTATGGTTCTTTGAGACCAGTATTCAGTTTGGTTCCGT
>CAVGKZ010000077.1:0-6313 GCA_963630025.1 bacterium
GGCTTACCGCGACATCAAGAACTCACTCGACACGGCATTGGAGCAAGGACGGGAGGAAGGACGCAAAGAAGGATGGAAAGAAGGACAAGCTGAAGGTTTGGCAAAAGGAAGGGAAGAAGGTCGGGCAGAAGGAATAATTGACATTGCCAAGAAAATGCTTCTTGCCGGTATGAGTATAGACACCATTGCGGAAATGACCGGCCTATCCAAAAGTGAGATTGAGAAACTTTAGAGTGATTCTGCGGACCAACAGATTCTCAATCGCCCCCGACGACCTACTTCACAAAAAAGCAAAAAATACACATAATAATAATGTGAGAGCAAAGTTTTTGCTTACTTTTGCAGCCCAAACAAAAGTTTTCAATCTATATGCAAAAGAATTTGGTTATTGTCGAGTCGCCAGCCAAGGCCAAGACGATAGAGAAGTTTCTTGGTGACGACTACAAGGTAATGTCGAGCTACGGCCACATACGCGACCTGAAGAAAAAGGAGCTTAGCATTGACACCAAGACTCTTCAGCCCGACTACGAGATACCGGTCGAGAAGGAAAAGGTGGTCAGGGAACTGCGACAGAACGCCAAACAGGCCGACAAGGTGTGGCTGGCTTCCGATGAGGACCGCGAGGGAGAGGCCATATCGTGGCACTTGTGTGAAGTGCTTGGACTTGACGAGAAGAAGACGAGCCGTATCGTTTTCCACGAAATAACCAAACCAGCCATATTGGCTGCCATAGAGCATCCGCGCCATCTGGACATGAACCTCGTGAACGCGCAGCAGGCACGTCGTGTGCTCGACCGTTTGGTGGGTTTCAAACTGTCGCCGGTATTGTGGCGCAAGGTGAAACCGGCTCTTTCGGCAGGTCGCGTGCAGAGCGTGGCAGTGAGGTTGATTGTGGAGCGCGAGCGCGAGATACAGTCGTTCCACAGCGAACCTTATTACCGGGTGAACGCCATATTGGCAACAACCAATCCCGACGGTTCGGCCACTGAAGTAAAGGCTGAACTCAACCGCCGATTCAAGACTCGCGACGAGGTGATGGCTTTTCTGGAAAAGTGCAAGGAAGCAGAACTCACGGTAGATTCCGTGACACGCAAGCCGCAGAAGCGCACTCCGGCACCACCATTCACCACGTCGACACTGCAACAGGAAGCTGCGCGCAAGCTTGGCTTCACTGTTTCGCAGACCATGATGATAGCCCAGAAGTTGTATGAAAGCGGACGCATCACCTATATGCGTACCGACTCGGTGAACCTCTCGTCACTGTGCATAAACGCTGCCAAGGCAGAGATAGAGAAGCTTTGGGGCGAACAGTACAGCAAAGTGCGCCACTATCAGACACATTCAAAGGGAGCACAGGAAGCCCACGAGGCCATACGCCCCACATACATGAACGACACCACGATAGAGGGTTCGTCGCAAGAGAAACGGCTGTATGACCTGATTTGGAAGCGCACTGCCGCAAGTCAGATGGCGGACGCGGAGATGGAGAAAACCACGGTGAACATTTCTTTGTCAGGCATGGACGAGCAGTTTGTTGCCACCGGCGAGGTTGTGAAGTTCGATGGTTTCCTAAAGGTATACCGTGAGTCGCACGACGATGAACCGTCTGACGATGAAGGAACACCGGTTATACCGCCTTTGGCTAAGGGACAGTCGCTTGTACGCCGCGAGGTTTCGGCAACGGAACGTTTCAGTCAAGGACCTGCACGATACACCGAAGCCAGTCTCGTACACAAATTGGAGGAGCTGGGCATCGGCCGCCCGTCAACATACGCCCCGACAATAAGCACCATACAGCAGCGCGAATATGTGCACAAGGGCGACAAGAAGGGCGAAGAGCGCACATATACGGTGGACACACTCAAGGGAAAGGTGATAACCCAAGGCACGCGCACTGAAATGGTGGGCAGCGAAAAGGGCAAGCTCATGCCTACCGACATAGGAATGGTGGTCAACGACTTCCTCATGAAGTACTTCCCTGGCATCATGGACTACAACTTCACGGCCAAGGTTGAACAGAAGTTCGACGAGATTGCCGAGGGTGACGAGAAGTGGACCGACATGATGAAAGACTTCTACAAGGACTTTGAGCCTACCGTGGAGAAGACCATGAATGAGCGTTCGGAGCACAAGGTGGGCGAAAGGACACTCGGCAACGACCCGAAGACGGGCAAACCCGTGTTTGTGAAGATTGGCCGCTTCGGCCCGGTGGTGCAGATTGGTGCCGCCAACGACGATGAAAAGCCGCGCTTCGCGCAGATGCCTTCAGACAAGAGCATGGAGACTATAACGCTCGACGAGGCTCTGGAACTGTTCAAACTGCCGCGCGAGATAGGTGAGTTTGAAGGTTCTAAGGTGGTGATTGGCGCGGGAAGGTTCGGCCCCTACGTTATGCACGACAAGAAATATGTGTCGATACCCAAAGGCACAGACCCGCTCACGATAGGTCTTGACGAGGCTATCAGTCTGATAGAGAAGAAGCGCCAGCAGGAGAAGCAACGCCACATAAAGACATTCAGCGAGGATTCAAAGCTGGAGGTGCTCAACGGCCGCTACGGTCCCTATCTGGTTTACGACGGAAAGAACTACCGTTTGCCCAAGGCAATGCACGAAAAGGCTGCCGAACTGACCTATGAGGAGTGCATGGAAGTGGTGAAAACCGCTCCGGCAAAGAAGAAGTAACGCGCACTAATACCGAAAACCACACACCGAAACGATGAACCGCATAATACTCATCGGCTACATGGGAGCCGGGAAAACTACGGTTGGCAAAGCTCTGGCCAAGGAACTTGGACTGACGTTCTATGACCTCGACTGGTACATTGAGGAGCGTATGCGCAAGACTGTGCCGCAACTGTTTGCCGAAAGAGGCGAAGACGGCTTCCGCCAAGTGGAGCACAACATGCTGCACGAAGTGGCGGAGTTTGAGAATGTTGTGGTAAGCTGCGGCGGCGGAACACCGTGTTTCTTCGATAACATCGACTATATGAACTCGCAGGGGCAGGTGGTATATCTGAAAGCCACGCCTCGGGTGCTCCACGAGCACTTGCTCATGGGCAAAACCGAGCGGCCTCTGCTGAAAGGGAAGTCGCCCGAAGAACTTGAACTGTTCATAGCCAACCAGCTTGCTGAGCGCGAACCGTTTTATTCCAAGGCTCAATATACATTCGACGTGAGTCTGATGAACAGCTACGAGAAGATAAACATCACAGTGGCCGGGCTGCGCAGTCTGCTTGGCATCTGATTTTCACAAACCCCAAAGAACACAATACAGGCAAATGAAAAAATGGACGACCGAAGACTCCAAGGAACTCTACAACATCAACGGTTGGGGAACTTCCTATTTTGGGGTCAACGACAAGGGCGACGTGTATGTCACACCGTGCAAGGACAACACCCAGATTGACCTGCGCGACGTTATGGACGAGCTTTCTCTGCGCGATGTAACGGCTCCCGTGCTACTCCGATTTCCCGACATACTCGACAACAGGATAGAAAAGACCAGCAGCTGCTTCAAGAAAGCCGCCGACGAGTATGGCTACAAGGGCGAGAACTTCATAATATACCCCATAAAAGTCAACCAAATGCAGCCCGTGGTGGAGGAAGTGATAACCCACGGACGCAAGTTCAACCTCGGCCTTGAGGCTGGTTCCAAGCCCGAATTGCACGCAGTTATCGCCGTGCAGTGCCAAAGTGACTCGCTCATTATCTGCAATGGCTATAAAGACCAAAACTATATAGAGCTGGCTTTGCTTGCACAAAAGATGGGCAAGCGCATATTCATAGTGATAGAAAAGCCCAACGAGCTTGAGATAATAGCGCGCGAGGCCAAGAAGCTTAACGTCAGGCCGAACCTCGGCATAAGGATTAAGCTCGCCTCGTCGGGCAGCGGCAAGTGGGAGGAGAGCGGCGGCGACGCCAGCAAGTTCGGACTCACGAGCGGCGAACTGCTCGACGCTCTTGAGCTGCTTGAGAAGAAGGGCATGCGCGACTGCCTGCGCCTGATACACTTCCACATTGGCAGCCAGATAACCAAGATACGACGCATACAGGCCGCCTTGCGCGAGGCTTCGCAGTTCTACATCCAGCTTCACAAGATGGGCTACGACGTCGATTTCGTTGACTGCGGCGGCGGACTTGGCGTTGACTACGACGGCACCCGGTCGCCGAGCAGCGAGAGTTCGGTGAACTATTCCATCCAGGAGTATGTCAACGACTGCATCTACACCTTTGTCGATGCGGCAGACAAGAACGGTCTTCCCCACCCCAACATCATCACCGAGAGTGGCCGTTCGCTTGCCGCCCACCACTCTGTGCTTGTCATCGACGTGCTTGAGACCGCCTCGCTGCCCGAAATGCCCGAGGAGTTTGAACCTGACTCCGACAGCCACCAACTCGTGAAGGACCTCTACGACATATGGGACAACCTCAACCCGCGCACCATGCTTGAGGACTGGCACGACGCCGAGCAGATACGCGAGGAGGCTCTTGAGCTGTTCAGCCACGGCATTCTCGACCTAAAGAACCGCGCCGAGATAGAGAAGATGTACTGGAGCGTGTGCCACGAGATAAACATACTCGCCAAGCACCTGAAGCACACGCCCGAAGAGCTGGTCAACCTCGACAAGCTGCTTGCCGACAAGTACTTCTGCAACTTCTCGCTGTTCCAGTCGCTGCCCGACTCGTGGGCCATCGACCAGCTGTTTCCCATCGTTCCGTTGCAGCGGCTCGACGAGCGCCCCACGCGCAGCGCCACCATCCAGGACATCACCTGCGACAGCGACGGCAAGATAACCAACTTCGTCACCAACCGCAACAACTCGCACATACTGCCCGTGCATAGCCTCAGGCGCAACGAGCCTTACTATCTTGGCGTGTTCCTCGTGGGCGCCTATCAGGAGATACTCGGCGACATGCACAACCTGTTTGGCGACACCACCGCCGTTCACATAAGCGTGAAGGACGGCAAGTACAACATCGACCAGGTGTTCGACGGCGAGACAGTGGCCGAGGTGCTCGACTATGTGCAGTACAACCCAAAGAAGCTGGTGCGCCAGCTGGAGATTTGGGTGTCGAAGAGCGTCAAGGATGGCAAGATAACGCTTGAGGAAGGCAAGGAGTTCCTGTCCAACTACCGTTCGGGACTCTACGGCTACACTTATTTGGAATAAGTAATGGGTGGTTCTATAAATTAGCTTTGTCAGATTGCGAGGCTATTTTCGTGGACAATGTGTTTGCGAATGAAGGAGTATAGCGGGCTATACGACTGAATGAGCAAACAGATTGTACCGAAAAGAGACCGCAAGATGGCAAAACGTAAATCGCCCAACATCAAAACAACTTTACGGTGGTAATTTATAGAACCACCCTAATGTGAAAAGAATAATTTCCTCAAGTTTGCCCTGTATTTTTAGGTGGTTTTGCCGGCTTCTTTGAAGGAGCATAGCGGGCTATGTGACTGAAAAGAAGTCGCAAAAACGACAAAAAGACAGGGCATGAAAAACAACAGAATGTACATCTGCAAACTTGTGGAAGTTATTCTTGGAACATTACTAACGGTTGGCAATACACAAGACAATGGAGAAACTTACGATAGTAAAGGTAGGCGGCGCGGTGGTCGAGGATGAAGCCCGGCTCGGTCGTCTGATTAGTGATTTCAGCCGCATAGAGGGGCGCAAGATGCTCGTGCATGGCGGAGGGCGGAGAGCCACACAGGTGGCCTCGCTCATGGGCATCGAGAGCCACATGGTGGGCGGACGGCGCATCACAGACGGCGACATGCTCAGCGTGGTGACTATGGTATATGGCGGTTTGGTCAACAAGAACATAGTGGCCAAGTTGCAGTCGTGCGGCGTCAGTGCGCTCGGACTCACCGGGGCCGATATGGACGTTGTGCGGTCGCATCGCCGCCCGGTGAAGGACGGCGTTGACTTCGGCTTCGTTGGCGATGTTGACAAGGTGGACGCTGCCGCCCTGTCGCGACTCTTGGAGAGCGGCGTGGCCCCAGTGCTCGCACCGCTCACCCACGACGGCCACGGCACCATGCTCAACACCAATGCCGACACCATGGCATCGGAGGCTGCCCGCGCCTTGGCTCAGACATACGACGTGACGCTGATATACAGCTTCGAGAAGCCCGGCGTGCTGGCCGATGCCAATGACGACAGCAGCGTGATACCAGTGATAACGCGCGCCGACTTCGACCGCTATGTGGCCGACGGCACCGTGGCCGACGGAATGATACCCAAGCTGGAGAATGCCCTTGCCGCCGTTGATGCCGGTGTGGGGCGCGTGGTGATAACGCTTGCCACGG
>CAVGKZ010000078.1:0-25567 GCA_963630025.1 bacterium
TCCCGCAAGAATGAGATAGCCGCCCGACCGATGACACGCCACACGAGCATCGTCACCTTCATGGAACTGAACATGATACTTTGGACAAGTTACTTGCTTCTTATGTTCTGCTACGACAAGAACTTCCTCGGCGACCACCACCCCGTCACCTCCATCATAGCTGCGGTTTGCTTGATAGGCAGTTTCTTCATCTTCAAGAAGCAGTTGCGCTTGAGTGCCTGGGGAGCCAACATCCGCATGGCCATCGCCACGGTCATTGTGTTTTGGGTGCCGGTGGAAGTGCTCGGTCGCTTGAACTTCTTCAAGGAGATTTGGATAGAGCCAGAGAAGTATGCCACCCAGATGATCAGCATCCTCGTGGCGTTCGTGCTGTTGCTCGTCTACATCATGATTGCCGCCCGCAAGAAGAAAAGCCATGAGTAGCAAGAAACTGTATTGGTGGAAATCCATTGTGTCGATGGGCGTGATATTAGGAAGCATGCCCATCGTACACTTGGTGGCACGAATATTGAAGGACAACTATGATGGCACGCAACTGCTCGGTGCAGGCATGGCAGTGGGTTTCGTGGGCATGGTGATGGTTGTGGCAGGTGTTTTTGTCAATGGACAGACACGCCAAACCTTGCTCGGCCTCATCGGTGGCATGTTCTACTGGACGGGCTGGGTGGATTTCCTCTTCATGTATTATGCCCATCGGTGGGGAACGCATGCGGAGATAGACCCAGCGACAGGAGAGCTATTGAGTCGCCCCGAATATCTCTTGCTACCTGCCACCTTTGGCTTGTGGGCAATGGTGATGCTGCTCTACATCTTCTGCTCTCGCAACGCCTGCAACTTCCTCAACTGGTGGCAGACACTCTTCTTGGGCAAGAACAAGCGGCTCATCGCCGCTCGCCCGATGACACGCCACACAAGCATCGTCACCTTCATGGAAATCAACACGATGCTCTGGACTTGCTATCTCTTGCTGATGAACCTCTACGACCCACAGTTGTTTGGCCGTGAGAGTCCTGTCACCTTTGGCGTGGCTTTCGGAGCCCTGCTTTCTGCTCCATACGTGTTTCGCAAGCAGCTCCACTTGCCATCGTGGGGAGCCAACATCCGCATGGGTACGGCGACGGTCATCGTGTTCTGGATTGCAGTGGAGGCATTCAACCGCACAGGCATCATCGGCAAGCTCATCGACCATCCGGGCCAATATCCTTGGCATTGCGTGGTGCTGGTGATAGAGCTTTGTTTCTTGGCTGGAAAGATAGTCAAGGATGCAAGGGCGGGGAATAAGAAATAATAGGTTCTATGTCGGTTCGTGTGGATAATATCCTTTCATGGGGATTTGTTCACACGGATTTAAATGATTTAAAAGACGGTATGCGTAATCGGCGAAGCCGACATCTTTAAAATCTTTCAAATCCGTGTGAAATGAAGTAGGTCAACATACACATGCATCAACATGGCACCTAAAAAAATAGACTTGTTAATCATATAAGGGCGTTAATGAAGAAAGGAACTTGGAGAAAACAACATAAATGGCTTGGCATCGGCATGAGCTTCTTCATGCTGATGTTCTGCGTGTCGGGTATCTTGCTCAACCACCGTTCTCTTATCAAGGATATGAATGTTAGCAGAAAATATCTGCCAAGCCGTTATGAGTTTCAAAATTGGAACGGAGGTTTGCTGAGAGGTACGCTCGACCTTGACAAGAGTTTAGAAGCAAACGCCATGGGAGATGTGGACTCTTGCCACCATCTGTTGCTCTATGGCAATGGAGGCATTTGGCTCACCGACTCCAAGGCTTCCTACTTCAAGGATTTCAATGAAGGATTGCCCGAAGGTGCCGACTATCGGCAAATCAAAAACGTGATAAGGCTTGATAATGGAAGGATGTTTGCGGTATCTCCTTTTGGGCTTTATCGTTATGGAGTGCATGAAGCTTGGCATGAGGTGAAAATGCCATTGGAGGATGACGAGAAGTTGACAGACATCGCCTCGCATGGCGACACCCTTGTTGTGCTTAGCCGTTCCTTGGCCTACGTCTCACTTCCGCCTTATAACTCTTTCAAGCGCATCCAACTACAAGCTCCAAAGGATTATGACGGCAAGGTGACTGCATTCCGCACCGTTTGGCTGCTCCATAGTGGAGAACTCTTCGGAACAATTGGAAAAATCGTGGTTGATGCTATTGCTATTATTCTTGTGACACTTTGCATCACGGGCTTCATCTTCTGGCTGAGGCCGAAGCGAAAGACATTGCTGCAAACCTCGCTTCGTCTGCATGACAGAATAGGACGCTACACCATCATTCTCACCCTCCTGATAGCTTTGACCGGCTGGTGTCTTCGCCCTCCTGTGATGATAGCTTTGGTGTTGGGCAAGATTCCGTCCATACCAGGCACGACACTCCGAAGCGAGAACGCTTGGAACGACAAGCTCCGCATGGTTCGCTATGATGAGAGTTGCCGTGATTGGCTATTGTCCACATCGGAAGGATTTTATTCCTTAAATCTCAAGAAGGCCACAATGGAAGCGATTGCTTCCGCTCCACCCGTCAGCGTGATGGGCTTGAATGTATTACAGAAAGACGCAGAAGGCAAATGGTTTTGTGGTTCATTCAGTGGCCTGTTCGTCTGGGATAGACAACATGGCACAGCAACCGACTACTTCACGGGCAAACCAGCGCCGAAGAAGGCAGGGGCTCCGTTCGGGAAGAAGGCCGTAGCTGGCATGAGCCAAGACTTTTCAGTTCCTGTCGTAGCGGAATATTACGAAGGAACAAACTTTGCCCCTCAACCCGCAAACATGAGCCAACTTCCAATGTCGCTTTGGAATGTGGCGTTGGAGGCGCATAGTGGCAGAATATTCATCGGAAGCATCGCCACCTACATATTCATCTTCGCAATGGGTATCCTTGCCCTTTGGTGCCTGTGGTCAGGCTATCGCATTAGACTGAAAAAGAAATAAGAAAGTGCCGTTTAGTGCTGCTACAGTAGCGTTGCATGCCGTGCTGAAAGCAAAAATACGCAAAACGCTTGGTTGGTTGGATATTAATAATTACATTTGTAACCATGGACAATGGGCAATGCTGAAAACAGCAATGGCCTACACATGAGAAAAATCAAACACACAAATATAAATATGATAGACGTAAAAGAAACATTGTCTTCAGCAGAAGAGAAGATGGAGATGGCCGTGATGTATCTGGAAGAGCAGCTCGCACGCATTCGCGCCGGGCGCGCCAACGTAGCCATACTCGACGGTATAAAGGTAGACTCATACGGATCGATGGTGCCGCTCAACCAAGTGGCCAACGTGTCAACGCCCGACCCTCGCACCATTGCCATACGCCCGTGGGACAAGAAGCAGATAAAGGCCATCGAAAAGGCCATCATGGACTCGGAAGTGGGCATCACTCCGGAGAACAACGGCGAGATAATACGCCTCGGCATACCGCAGCCCACAGAGGAGCGCCGCCGCGAACTGGCCAAGCAGTGCAACAAGATTGGCGAGGGCGTGAAGGTGCAGATACGCAACGTGCGCTCGGAGGTGAAGGACAAGCTGAAGAAAGCCATCAAGGACGGCCTGTCGGAGGACAACGAGAAGGACGCCGAAAACGACTTGCAGAAGATACACGACAAGCAGATAAAGGCCGTTGAGGAACTGCTCGCCGCCAAGGACAAGGAGATTATGACTGTATAGGCAGCGAAAGTTGCATACAGGACAATGACGAAGAGCGTGGACATGACCATCCATAAGGGTGACGGCAGACTCCAGGCTCTTCGTCTTTTCATAACCAACGTGGGGTGAGATATTCAGAAACCGCATCTATATCCGTCTCAACAAGCACAACAACAATCAAAATCTTGACAGGAAAAGTGAACGGACTCGTCGTTAAGAACACCGGAAGCTGGTATACAGTGAAGACCGACGACGGCAAACTGGTGGACAGCAAGATAAAGGGCAACTTCCGACTGAAGGGGATAAGGAGCACCAACCCCGTGGCCGTGGGCGACCGGGTGGAGATTACGCCCAATCAGGAGGGCACAGCCTTCATAACAAACATTGAGGACAGGCGCAACTACATCATACGCAAGTCGCCCAATCTGTCGAAACAGAGCCATATAATAGCCGCCAACGTGGATCAGGCTCTGCTGGTTGTCACGGTCAACCGTCCGCAAACGTCAACCACATTCATCGACCGTTTCCTCGCTTCGGCCGAGGCTTACCGCGTGCCGGTGATACTGGTGTTCAACAAGACCGACCTTCTCTCGCCCGAAGAGCTGCACTACCAGGAGATGATGATGACGCTCTACGACAACATCGGCTACAAGTGCTTGGCCATATCGGCGGTCAACGGCGACGGAATGGACTCTGTTTTGCCTCTGCTCGAAGGCCGCATATCGGTGTTGAGCGGCAACAGCGGCGTGGGAAAGTCCACCTTCATCAACCGTCTGCTGGGCACCAACCTGCGCACGGCGGAGATTAGCGACGCCCACAACACGGGCATGCACACCACCACGTTCAGCGAAATGCTGCCGCTGCCGCAGGGAGGCTACATCATAGACACGCCGGGAATAAAGGGTTTCGGCACTTTCGACATAGAGCCAGAAGAACTTACGGGCTATTTCAAGGACATCTTCCACTTCTCAAAGGACTGCCGCTTCAGCAACTGCACCCACACCAAGGAACCCGGATGCGCGGTACTCAAGGCCGTGGAAGAGCACTACATTGCCGCAAGCCGCTACCAGTCGTACCTAAGCATGCTCGACGACAAGGACGAGAGCAAGTACCGCGCGGCATATTGATTGGTTTGCTTTCTTTCCAGAAGACATCCCTCTATAGGGTGGTTCTATAAATTAGCTTTGGCAGATTGTGAGTCTATTTTCGAAGACAATCTGTTTGTGAGTGAAAGAGTATAGCGAGCTATACGACTGAACGAACAGACAGATTGGGTCGAAAAGAGACCGCAAGATGACAAAACGTAAATCACCCAACATCAAGCAAAATTACGGTGGTAATTTATAGAACCACCCTATAATTTGCCGTACAGTCCGACAAAGGCGTTGTATCTGTCCAAGCGCTTAATCAGCCGAGCGACATCGTTCTTATACTTCAACGGATAATAAAGATATATGTGTACATACGTTCCAATACCTTCATAGGAAACCGTGAGCACAGCCTTCTCCCAATATAGTATTTTGTCTTCAAATTCGTAGGTGTCATCCGTTTCCATATGCGCATCATACTGACTCACAAAGCCTGACACGACATACACCTTACCACGCTTGCGACTGTAAGTCAACTCCAACAATTTTTCTTTTGCTGATGCATAATTTTCGTCAAATGTAGCATCGCTAACGTTGTAGTGTCCTACCGCCTTCACAGTAATGCCATTTCCCATTCTGAAACGGCATCCGGCATTGTTCATCGGCAACGGGCAAGCCTTAAAACACGATGGAAACAAAAACGTGAAGCCGAACCTGTCATTATAATATCGGCAAAGCCGCGACTGTTCAAGTCGTTTCTTCACCGTCTGATTTTCACAATCAGGCCTGGGGCGAACAACTCGGGTGGTGTCGAAAAAGGAGACTTTCGTGGAATCTATGTCAGGATACACAGGTTCATTATATGTCTCGGTGGTTTCTTCTGCACCTTCGTCTTTGTCTCTTTCTTGCGTGGACACATTGGCTTTGTCGTTTCCATCTGTTTTCGCCGCACTTGCCACAAGGCTTTCACTATGCTTTTCCTTAAGCTCTTGCACCTTATAGGCCATGCTCATGGCGGCTACGAACACCCCGACAATGGCCACAACAACTGCGACGCCTACCACTAAAGGCCACAACGCACATTCCTTTGACTCTACCTTTTTCATATCTGCAACATTACGTGTGATAATCCTTTCCTCAATTGCCGCGCTTGTTTATCATGAAGGCTCCGCACACCTCCGTGGCAAGAATCACTGCGCTAATGGCCATGACGACCGCAAGAAGCGTCTTGTCACTACCGTCAAGGGCTATGGCGAGGTTCACGCCAAAGAACATCGCGATCACTTCAAGAGCCGCTATCCTCCCCAATCTTATAAGCAAACGCAGCTGGGCAGGCGTTTTTATGACCACTGGAAAATTGATGAGACCTGGGCGATAGGCCGCAAAAAGCAGGGCAAGAACTGCCGCCGTGGCCATCCCGCAGTTTATCACCTGCAGCTCAATGTCGGCCCCTCGGTGCGAGACAAGCCACGCTGACGTCGCCCACATTATTATAATCAGTCAGTAAGGTGGCCACCACTTCAAACACCGTACCCTCGCATGTGCGGCCGAGCTTCATGCCTTCTCTTATGTCTTTCTCCATCGTTCCTATTTTATTTCTTGCTTTTTGTATACATACGTCTGCAACCGCAAATTTACGTTTCTGCACGCAAAAAGTAAAGATTTTGGGTGTAAAAAGTGCCGTTTTTCAGCAAAAAACATCAAAATACCACAAGTATGGTAGTGAGAATGCCACTATCGTGCGATTGTGTAAGGCACAAAACCGCCGTACCTTTGCATCGTCAACATCCGACATACGGATGAAACGAGATTAGAAACAACATTTGAAACAATAACGTAAATAGAAGAAAGGACAAAAAGATGAGCAACAAGAAACTTCACTTTGAGACACTTCAGCTCCACGTAGGACAAGAACAGGCCGACCCGACAACCGACAGCCGCGCCGTACCAATATACCAAACCACATCGTATGTGTTCCGCAACTCTCAGCATGCAGCCGACCGCTTCGGTCTGCGCGACGCAGGAAACATCTACGGCCGACTGACCAACTCCACACAGGGCGTGTTTGAAGACCGTGTGGCAGCCCTTGAGGGTGGCGTTGCCGGACTGGCAGTGGCTTCAGGTGCAGCAGCCATCACATACGCCCTGCAGAACGTAGCCCAAAACGGCGACCACATCATCGCAGCCGACAACCTCTACGGCGGTACGTTCAACCTGCTTGAGCACACTCTGTCAACCCAGGGCGTTGAGACAACGATTGTGAATCCTGCCGACTTCGACGCTGTGGAAAAGGCGTTCCGCCCCAATACAAAGGCTGTGATAGTGGAGACATTCGGCAACCCCAACGCAAGCGTGACCGACATCGACCGCATCAGCGAGATTGCACACAAGCACAACACGATAGTAATCGTTGACAACACATTCGGAACTCCGTTCCTGTTCCGCCCCATCGAGCACGGTGCCGACGTGGTGGTACACTCTGCAACCAAGTTCATCGGTGGTCACGGAAGCTCTCTCGGCGGCGTAATCGTTGACGCAGGCAAGTTTGACTGGAAGAAGAATGCCGACAAGTATCCCACACTGGCCAAGCCCGACCCAAGTTATCACGGTGCCGTGTTTGCCGACGTGGCTGGAGCGGCAGCCTTCGTGACCCGCATCCGCGCCGTCATCCTGCGCGACACTGGAGCCACCATCTCTCCCTTCAACGCCTGGATACTGCTTCAGGGACTGGAGACTCTCAGCCTGCGCGTTGAGCGTCACGCCTACAACACAGCCAAGGTGGTTGAGTTCCTCTCGAAGCACCCCAAGGTGGCCAAGGTGAACCACCCGTCTCTGCCCGACCATCCCGACCATGAGCTGTACAAGAAGCTGTTCCCCAACGGTGGCGGCAGCATCTTCACCTTCGAGATAAAGGGCGGCGAGAAAGAAGCATGGACATTCATTGACAACCTTGAGATATTCTCTCTGCTGGCCAACGTGGCTGACGTGAAGAGTCTTGTGATACACCCTGCCACAACAACTCACTCACAGATGACTCCGCAGGAACTGGAAGACCAGCACATCTATCCGTCTACAATACGTCTGAGCATCGGTACAGAGCACATCGATGACATCATCGACGACTTGGCTCAAGCTCTTGACAAGGCATAAAGACAACTGTTTGTGGGGCGGAAACATCCTTTCTGCCCCACAACAAACAAACACAATCCCACAAAAGACAACTGATATGACGAAGATAGCCAAGCAACTTACAGACCTCGTGGGCAACACCCCATTGCTCGAACTCGGTCGTTTCTCAAAATTCCGTGGGGTTGAGACCCCCATCACAGTGAAGGTTGAGTTCTTCAACCCGGGCGGAAGCGTAAAAGACCGCGTGGCTCTGGCCATGATTGAGGATGCCGAGAAGAAAGGTATACTCACTCCCGGAGCTACCATAATAGAACCTACAAGCGGCAACACTGGCGTTGGTCTGGCTCTCGTGGCTGCCGTGAAGGGCTACAATCTGATACTCACCATGCCCGAAACCATGAGCGTGGAGCGTCGCAACCTCGTGAAGGCATACGGTGCTGAGGTGCGGCTCACCAGCGGCAAGGACGGCATGCCAGGTGCAATACGCGAGGCCGAGAGCCTGAAGGCTTCCATTCCCGGCTCGGTGATACTGCAGCAGTTTGAGAACACGGCCAACCCCAAGGCTCACTACGAGACCACGGGCAAGGAGATATGGGAACAGACCGACGGCAACATCGACATATTCGTGGCCGGAGTCGGCACGGGAGGCACCGTGAGCGGCATTGGCAAGCGACTGAAGGAGAACAACCCCAACGTGAAGATTGTGGCCGTGGAACCTGCATCGTCGCCTGTGCTCAACGGCGGACAGAGCGGCCCTCACAAGATACAGGGCATCGGTGCTGGTTTCGTGCCAAAGATTTACGACGCCAACGTGGTTGACGAGGTGTTTGACGTGGAGAACGACGATGCCATCCTGGCCAGCCGCCAACTCGCCAAGACCGAAGGTCTGCTCGTCGGAATATCAGCCGGAGCCGCCGTTTATGCCGCCACCGAAGTGGCAAAGCGGCCTGAAAACAAGGGCAAGCGCGTTGTCGCACTGCTCCCCGACACCGGCGAACGCTATCTCTCAACGGTGCTCTACGCCTTCGACGAGTATCCGCTTTAACCCAAGCAAGACTCCTTTCCATTGCAAATATAGGGTTTCAAGCGTGCAACGCACGCAAGAAGTCAGCAATGACGCTGCCCCTATACATATAATAAGGTGCGATTTTTAAGGTATAGCCATAGTTTTTCAGGATAAAAAGCCTACGGGCGACAATGCGCAAATGGTCAACGACCATACGCATTGCCGCCCGTTTCGTTTGACGCATCGGCGTTCTCTTGTAGTAAAAAAAACGCACTCCCAACCCGTAAACGTTACATTTGGCTATCGTAAACATGGCATTTAGCACCCGTAAATGGCATGTTTAGCCATCGTAAATGGTGCATTTACGGGTCGTAAATGGGCGGTTTTTGCAACGCCGTGTGGCTCAACGGTTTGCAAAGGCGGGCAAAAAAGCGCGGCAAGCATAGGCTTTACTGTGGCTTTATTGCTAACTTTGCAAGCACGATGAAGCAAGTAAGACCAAAGAAAAACCTCGGCCAGCACTTCCTGACCGACCTGAACATAGCCAAAAGAATTGCCGACACGGTTGACAGTATGCCCGATTTGCCAGTACTCGAAGTAGGGCCGGGAATGGGAGTGCTCACGCAATATCTCATGGAGAAGCCGCGCGAAATGAAGGTGGTGGAGATTGACACCGAATCGGTGGCCTATCTACACGAGAAGTATCCCCGGCTCGACAACAACATCATTGGCGAAGACTTCCTGCAAATGGACTTGTCAAAGGTGTTCGGCGGCCAACAGTTTGTGCTCACGGGCAACTACCCCTACGACATATCGTCGCAGATATTCTTCAAGATGCTCGACAACAAGGAGCTGATACCCTGCTGCACGGGCATGATACAGCGCGAGGTGGCTCTGAGGATGGCTTCCGCGCCGGGCAACAAGGCTTACGGCATACTGAGCGTACTCGTTCAGGCATGGTACGACGTGGAATATCTCTTCACGGTTGACGAGAATGTGTTCAACCCACCACCAAAGGTGAAGAGTGCGGTGATACGCATGACGCGCAACAACGTGACCGACTTGGGGTGCAACGAGGAACTTTTCAAGCGCACGGTGAAGACCGTATTCAACCAGAGGCGCAAGATGCTGCGCGTCAGTCTGCGCCAGATGCTCAACATGGCCAATGCCGACGAACAGTTTCTTGCCCATGACTTCATGACAAAACGCCCGGAGCAGTTGTCCATACAGCAGTTTGTGGAGTTGACAAACATGGTTGAGCAACAGCTTAAACGGCAGCAGGCAGTGCAGTAAAAACAGGCTTTTTTCAAAGTAGGGTGTTCTGTTTGATAAATTCCAAAGCGGCAGATGTCCCCAAGTCTGCCTTAGTAGGCGCTGCGTCCCCGCCCCGAAAATGTCAAATTTGCCTTGAGGAGCGAGGACGCGGGGACGCAGCGCCTACTAAGCCATCCGACTGCGCTAAGGGAGCAAGGACGCAGAAGTGCAGCAGAACACCCTATTTTCAAAGACTGTGTGCGCCCACAATTATTGATTTAAGTCAAAAACGGGTCGCAATCGTGCAAAAAACGGCTGCAAAGGCATTGCGCTATGATGAGGTGGTTGTATATTTGCACTGTCAAAAGCGACAAAGGAGGACGAAAGTCCTACAACCTGAGATAGGCGATTAGTCAAGAAACAATAGGTAAAAAGACAGATATACAATAGGTAAAAAAGGTAAGAAGACAACAGGTATTAAGGTAGAAAGACAAGGATAACAAAACAGTTGACAGTCAGTAGTTGAGATGTCGCGACAACAGAAAGACCGCAGATGGCGAGAAACTCGATAGGTAAAACACAATAGGAGCCAGCGGTAAGGAAGTAAAAAGATTGAGGATGACATGCGAAAGCGACAGGTAAGAAGATTGTAGAGGATGGAAGTAGACCCCTGTATGCAGCAATACGGCTGCAACAGGTCAGAAGGTGAGGAGACACAAACACAGAACAAACATTTGTTGAAAGCATAGAATGTAACTGTTAAAGAGAAAGCATTATTTAGAGTACATACCCCTTGGCGGTATCAACTAGACGGTTGGTGCCGCCTTTCTTTTTCAACCGTATTACTTGTGGCAAAGGAAACAATGCATTACCTTTGCATAACGTTTACATCGGATGCACTTGGAGTGCCTCTTGATGTTGTCCTTAGAACGGGATTGAAGATCTACTCAAAAGACACTGTGACATAATATCATGAGAAAAAGACAACTGACGACAGCAATATTCGCAGCGTTAGCAACTCTCAAAATATCCGCACAGACGGTCGACTATGATGACGGACTGCCCACAGAAACGCTCCTTTATGAGGTTTCGGCGCAGGGCTCCGGCACAATAGGCGACCATACGCCTCTTTGGCTCAATGCCAACAAGTACGGACTGAGTTCTCTCAACACTCGAAACGGCTATATCAGAGCCTCTTTGTCGCACCCCATGACAGCCAACAAGGACACCAAGAAGTGGGATTTCGGCTATGGCGTGGATGTTGCGGTGGCCTCAGGATATACGAGCAAGTTTGTCGTGCAACAGTTGTATGCTGAGGGACGATGGCTGAACGGCACGCTGACCATTGGCAGCAAGCAGTATGGCATGGAGCTGAAGAACAGCGAACTTAGCAGTGGGTCGCAGACGTTAGGCATAAACGCACGTCCGGTGCCTCAAGTGCGCATAGCCCTACCCGACTATTGGGACATTCCGTTTACCAAAGGATGGCTCGGACTGAAGGGTCATATTGCGTTTGGCAAGACCACCGACGACAACTGGCAGACGGACTTCACCGGAGGAAGCAACAAACACACCAAGGACGCCCTGTATCACAGTAAGGCCGGCTACATAAGAATAGGTAAGGGAGGAGCCTATCACCCCGTATCTTTTGAACTCGGACTGGAAATGGGCTGCCAGTTTGGCGGCAAGTCATACAACGTGACCGCCGTCGAGGGAGGAGCGCAAAGCGTGGTTGACAACGGCAGTGGACTGAAGGCGTTCTGGGAAGCGTTCTTTCCAGGCGGTTCGGACGCCACGGAAAGCCAATACCAAAACGTTGCCGGCAACCAACTCGGCAGCTGGGTTTTCCGTCTCAACTTCGACTACGACACATGGTATTTGGGTCTCTATGGCGACCATTTCTTCGAAGACCACTCGGCCATGTTCCTGCTCGACTACGACGGCTACGGACATGGGGAGGAATGGAACGAGAAGAAGACAAGCAAATTCTTGCTGTACAACCTCAAAGACATGATGCTCGGAGCTGAACTGAAGCTGAAAAACAGCAGGGCAGTCAACAACATCGTGTTAGAATACATCTACACAAAATACCAGAGCGGACCAATCTACCACGACCATACGCAGCACATCTCCGACCATATCGGTGGTATGGACAACTACTACAACCACAATATATTCACAGGATGGCAACACTGGGGACAGGTGATGGGCAATCCGCTATACCTCTCGCCACTATACAACAACGACGGCACCATCCGTGTGGAGAACAACCGATTCTACGCTTTCCACCTCGGCGTGAGCGGCAATCCCACAGAGCAACTCAACTATCGCTTTCTGGCCAGTTGGCAGAAGGGGTTCGGCACTTACATGGAACCATACGAAGACCCGAAGCAAAGCCTGAACCTGATGGCTGAAGCAGTCTATGAGTTTCCCGACGACTCCAAAGCTAAAGGATGGAGCATAAAGGCGGCCTACGGTATGGACTTGGGAACCATTCACGGCAACAACTACGGACTTCAGATAACCATAGCCAAGCAGGGACTGCTCAATCTGAAAGGGAAGAAAAGATGAAAAGACTTATTTACTCCTTACTGCTGGCCGCAACGCTCGGTTCATGCACATTGGAAACGTCCAACAACGGTCATCTCGACGGCTTTTGGCAACTGTATTCGCTCGACTCCCTCAGTTCCGGCACCTCAGTTGACATGCGCGGCAGCCATGTGTTCTGGTCAATTCAGGCAAGACTGCTTGAGGCGAGAAACTCTGATGGGCGTATACTCTTGCGCTTCAACTACACCGGCGACTCTTTGTTTCTGTCAAATCCATACGTAAATGCCCGTGACTCGTCGGACATAAAGGTAACAGACGTGGCCAAACTTGCCCCTTTAGGCATAAACAAACTTGAAGAGCACTTCGCCGTAAAGACTCTCAACAGCGACAACATGACACTCGAATCCCCTACTCTACGCCTGTATTTCAGGAAGTATTGACATCAAACAAGTCGTGAAAAAGATTTACTAAAAACGCAGCAATCCTTGAATGTCGCAAGAAAGTTGCCAAGTTTACCATAGAAAGTTGCCTGATTTCTATGAGAAAGTTGTCTGATTTCTCATGGAAAGTTGCCAAGTTTGTCCCGAAAGTCGCTAAGTTTCTTTTGAGCAAAACAGCGCATCTTCTTATAAAACAGACTGTTTGATGCTGCAAACTGGCCAAACTGGCGCAGAAAGTGGTAGGCTTTGATATACTTTCTTTCGTTATTACGCCAAATATTCGTACATTTGCTTTCAGAAATTGACTTTGGAAGTATAACCCCAAAACGACATACGATATATGGAAACACAAGGAGCAAAGAAGCCATACGTGATAGGGCTTGACCTCGGAGGCACCAACGCCGTATTTGGAATTGTGGACATCAACGGCGAGATAAAAGGCACCACATCGCTGAAGACCAAGAGTTTCGACTGCGCGGAAGCCTTTGTGAAGAGTTCAACCGAAGCCTTGCACCCTCTGATAGAGCAGATTGGAGGCACAAGCATGATACAGGGCATGGGCATCGGTGCGCCCAACGCCAACTATTATGACGGAACGATAAAGGAAGCGCCAAACATAGCGTGGGCGAAAGGCACGGTGCCATTGGTAAAGATGTTCAGCGACAGTCTGGGAATACCCGTGGCTATGACCAACGATGCCAATGCCGCAGCCATAGGAGAACAGACCTACGGAGTGGCGCGAGGCATGAAAAACTTCATAATGATTACCCTCGGCACCGGAGTCGGTTCGGGCATTGTTGTAAACGGCGAAATGGTTTATGGCAGCGACGGCTTTGCCGGTGAGCTGGGTCACTTCACGGTGGTGAGAGAGAACGGACGGTTGTGCGGATGCGGCCGCAAGGGCTGCCTTGAGGCATACTGTTCGGCAACGGGAGTGGCTCGTACGGCACGCGAGATGCTGGCCAACAGCACAGAGGAATCACTACTGCGCAAGATAAATCCCGACGACTTGACCTCGCTCGACGTGGGTATTGCCGCAGGAAAAGGCGACAAGCTGGCTCTGGAAGTGTTCAACTTCACAGGAAAAATGCTCGGAGAAGCGTGCGCCGACTTCGCCACTTTCTGCAGTCCGGAGGCATTCGTATTCTTCGGCGGACTGGTCAATGCGGGCGATTTGATAATGAATCCTATACGTAAAGCCTATAACGAGCATGTGTTCGGCCTATATAAAGGCAAGGCAAAGCTGCTTGTGAGCAGCCTCGGAAGCTCATCAGCTGTGCTTGGAGCAAGCGCTCTGGGCTGGAAGGCATAACATTCTGACCAAAAGACTTCATGGGCGGACATGACCAAAGGTTATTGTCCGTCCATTTTTTGCGCCCTTTTGAGGATGTTGTCGTGGATGAACGAGGTGTAGAACAGCAGGTCCCAATGGTGCAGACAGTCGGGACTGACGTTGGCACTCTTGTAGACGGGGTTGTTGTTCCAGCTTCTGTATTCATCGGCCTTGGCAGTCTCCACCACAAGAAGGTTGGTCGCCGGGTCGAGATGCACCATGTTGTTGTTCCCTCCATACGTGAATGTGGCAGAAGTGGAGTCGGTTTTCCAGTTTACGGGATTGATTGCCGCCACCGCGCCACCAGCCACAAACGGCCAGACTGCCGCAGTATCGAGTACGGAATTGTAGGAAACCGTTACGCCGGGCGTTGTTTCGTCAGCAGCAGGAACGATGCGCTCACACTTCAAGTCGTCGGCCGAGATACGATAGCCCATGGCGTAGGCGGCCACCATCCGTCCATATTGTTCGGCGGTCATGTGCCTCAGCAAGTCGAGAGTCAGCATTGCTCCTTGGGAAAAGCCCACGATGGCGAACTTGCGGCCTTGGTTCATGTTATTCATATAGTAGTCGAACGCCTTGCAAACCTCCTTTACAACCTCTCCATACTCCGACTTGAAACGTTCGGAAGGCAGACCGATGGCATCGAAGGTGAACTGATGGTAATACGGAGCGAAATAGTTGAAGTCGCCCTTGCTGATGTTCGTTTCCACATAGGCCAGTTCGGCACCAATTGCTTGTCGGTCGTCGGTTGTCAACTGGGCGCGATACACCTTGTTACCGCTTGCGTCGGTAGCGGAAACAACATCGGTTGACACGAGATAGAGCAAGTCTGTCTTGTCGGAACAGACAGCGTTTTTAGCCTTATACCACGCACTATCAGCCGTCCAGTAGCCTGAATATTCCGGTGTATCGGCCTGTATCTCACCGCCAGTCAGTATCTGCAGCAAGAGAACAAGAAGGGAAATGATGTGTTTTGGTAGCGTTTTCATCTTGATAAGTATTTGACGATAGCTGTAAAAGAGGAAGATTTCTGTCCAAAAGATTGAAAAGTACTGTCTAAAAGACTGAAGCACAACAATCTAAAAGACAGGAGCAAGCAGTATAAACAGTAGATTAAAACGAACTAAAAACGGAGGAGAAAGACCACAAATGTAGCATTTCCCCTCCGTTATGTTCATGGTCAAGCCGCACAGACGGGCTTGCCAATGTGTCTTAGACAGTCCGTCGCATTACAATGCCGGCACCTCTATCCAACGCACATAGCAGAAGTCCTGACGATGAGGCAACTTGGCGCACTTGGGGTACATACGTATGGCGCACTTGAACGAGCCTGCATTGTTAAGTTCATACTTGCCCTCAAACGTATAGTTGTTGCCCTCGTGACCAGTAACCTCAAGCGGGAACACACTGAACACGCTCTCTTCGCCGTCCTTGGACACCTTGAGGTTGACCATTTCAAGACCGATTGCGTCGTCAAGTCCTTGCTCGTTGATTACATACTTCACGGTATACTCATGTCCGATAACGGCTCCAGAGGCCGGGATTGACCACTCAGAAGAAACAACCGACACGCTGTCCCAACGCTCTGCCACGCTTTCCTTCCAGCGGGCGATGTCTTTTGCCAAACGGTTGCCGTCGGCCGACAGTTCCTTGAAGCGTTTAGCCTGCTTGCCGTAGAACTTTGAGTAGTAATCGTCCAACTGACGCTTCATTGTGTAATGAGGTGCGATGCGTGCGATGGAGTTCTTTATCACCTTGATCCAGCCCTCGCTGTAGCCGTCCTTGTTCTTGTCGTAGTAGAGCGGTATGATTTCGTTCTCCAACAGACCGTATATAGTGGCTGCATCGAGCTGGTCCTGATAGCCCTGATTCTGGTAAGTGCGCTTTTCTGTAAGTGCCCAACCAGCACCTTCGCGGTATCCCTCAAGCCACCAGCCGTCGAGTACCGAGAGGTTGACAACTCCGTTCATCTCTGCCTTCTCTCCAGATGTGCCGGAAGCCTCAAGCGGACGTGTAGGAGTGTTCATCCAGATGTCAACACCCGACACGAGACGACGGGCGAGCTGTATGTCGTAGTCCTCAAGGAAGATAATCTTGCCGAGGAACTCCGGTCTCTGGCTAATCTCATAAATCTTCTTGATGAGACCCTGACCTGCTCCGTCGGCCGGATGTGCCTTACCTGAGAAGAGGAACTTGACGGGACGCTCCGGGTCGTTGACTATTTTGGACAGACGGTCGAGGTCTGTGAAGAGCAGATGCGCACGCTTGTAGGTTGCAAAGCGGCGGCAGAAGCCTATGGTGAGGGCGTTGGGAGTGATGTTCTCAAGCAGAGACACCACGCGAGAGGGGTCGCCCTGGTTCTTGAGCCATGTCTCGGTGAACTGCTCGCGTATGTATTGCACCAGCTTGTTCTTGAGTGCCATCCTTGTCTCCCAGATTTCGCTGTCGGGAACATTATAGATGGCCTCCCAAATCTTCTCGTTGCTCTGGTCGAACATGAAGTTCTTGTCGAAGTACTTGTCGTAGAGCTTGCGCCATTCGGTTGCAGCCCATGTGGGGAAGTGAACGCCATTGGTGACGTAGCCTACGTGGTTCTCCTCGGGATAGTAGCCCTTCCATATCGGAGCGAACATCTTCTGGCTCACCCATCCGTGCAGCTTGCTCACGCCGTTGACCTCCTGGCAGGTGTTGCAGGCAAAGGTTGACATGCAGAACTTCTCCGAATGGTCGTCGGGATTGGTGCGTCCCATGCCGATGAACTCATCCCAAGAGATGCCCAACTTGGCGGGATAGCCCCCCATATACTTGCCGAAGAGACCCTCGTCGAAGTAGTCGTGACCGGCAGGTACGGGAGTGTGTACTGTATAGAGACCTGATGCGCGCACCAGCTCAAGAGCTTCGGTAAACGAAAGACCGCCGTCGATATAGTCGCACAGACGTTGCAGGTTGCAAAGTGCGGCATGCCCCTCGTTGCAATGGTATATATCCTTGGTTATGCCGAGCTTCTTCAGAGTCAGCACGCCACCGATACCGAGCAGAATCTCCTGCTTCAGGCGGTTCTCCCAGTCGCCTCCGTAGAGAGAGTGGGTTATCGGACGGTCAAATTCGGAGTTCATGTCGTTGTCGGAGTCGAGCAGGTAAAGCTTGATACGTCCGACGTTGACACGCCACACCAGAGCGTGTACCATATAATTGTTGTAGGGCACGTCAACCACCATCTGGTTGCCGTTCTCGTCGAGCTGGCGTTCTATGGGCAGACTGTTGAAGTTCTGAGACTCATAGTTGGCAATCTGCTGACCGTCCATGCTGAGCGACTGCGTAAAATAGCCGTAGCGATAGAGGAAACCAACTGCGCACATGTCCACGTTGCTGTCTGAAGCCTCTTTCAGGTAGTCGCCTGCGAGTATTCCGAGACCGCCGGAGTAAATCTTAAGCACCTGGTTCAGTCCGAACTCCATGCAGAAGTAGGCCACAGAAGGACGCTTGCTGTCGGGCTTTGCGCTCATGTACTCGGTGAAAAGGGCATATACACCCTTTATTCTCTGCATGAGAGCCTTGTCCTTGACGATGGCCTCCTTGCGCTCATAGCTCAGGCGTTCGAGCAGCAGCACGGGGTTGTGCTTCACTTCAGAGTACAGTTGCGGGTTGAGGTCGCGGAACAAGTCGCGTGCTTCATAGTTCCAAGCCCACCACATGTTGTGAGCCATCTCGTCCAAACACTTCAGTTCTTCGGGAAGACTCGATTTGACTGTCACTTCCTTCCATTGAGGAGAGTTGACATAATCTGCTTTGATTTTCATATTGTTGATAATGGTTACTTAATTAGGACCTATTTATTCTTCTTACGCAGTTCGGCTTTGCCAAGTGCCACGGCGTAGGCTTGCCTGTAGTATTCGATGAACTCGCTCCACAGAGCTTTCTTCGACAGAGCCATAGCGTTGTTCCTCGACTTCTTTATTACGGCAGGTCGCATGGCGGAATACTCGGCAACCGTGTCCTTTATGGCATCGGCAACCTCCGAATAGTTGTAGTCTGTGCGGTGGATTACCTTCACTCCGTCGGTTATCTCGCCCACATGACCAAGCTCCTTGTTTGCCCAAAGTCCGAAACCGGCCAAGTCGGTCGTTATGCACGGCACTCCGAAGGCTATCGACTCAAGCGGCGTGTAGCCCCAAGGCTCATAGTAAGAAGGATAGATGCTCAGGTCGTTGCCGATAACAAGGTCGTAGTAGTGCATATTGAGCACTCCGTCATTGCCGTCGAGATAGCAAGGTATGAATATCAGCTTCACGTTGTCCTCCTTACGGTTGCGCATATCGTAGCACTTGAACATGTCCAGCACGTTGTCGTGGCTCATTTCGTGAAGCCAATGGGTTATCATCGGCACGTCAAGCGGTGTGTCGTAACTTTCGCCGCTGGCCAGACGATCCACCAAGTCCTTGCGAGGCTCGCCGACCCAACCGGGCACTTCGATGAAAGCCACCACTTTCTTCTTCAAGCTGCGGTCGCGGAGCAGACGGTTCATCGCCTCGATGTAGACATCCACTCCCTTGTTGCGAAATTCATAGCGTCCGCTTGTCGAAACTATGAGCGTGTCGTCGCTCAGACTTTCGCCCAAAAGAGCGTTGGCAACGTCCAGCATGCGTTTGCGTGCCGCTTTGCGCTTGGCGCTGAACTTGCTTTGGCTGGGAACGAAACTATTGTCGAAACCGTTGGGCAGCACCACGTCCACTTCCTTGTCGAGCAGTTCGCGACACTCGTTGGCAGTTATGTCGCTAACGGTAGTGAAGCAGTCGGCAAAGGCCGCAGTCTGTTTCTCAACCGAATGCTTGCTCTGCATATTCAGCTCTCCGGCCATCTGGTCGCCGTTGTAGGCAAACAAATAGTCGTACAACGGCTTCATGTTTCCGGCAATACTGCGGCCGATGCTTGTGGCGTGAGTGGTGAATATGGTGCCTATCTGCGGCACCTTGGCGTTGACATAGAGCATGCCAAGACCTGTCATCCACTCGTGGGCCTGGAACACCACACGTCCACTTGGCGGCACATTGTGCTTATAGTAGCTCTCCACCACCCTTCCTGCGGCATACGAGAACATTGAAGCCTCGTCGTAGTCGCCATAGGCATGGAGACTGTCCACCCGATAGTGCTCCCAGAACCAAGTGTAAATCTCGTTCTTCTGCTCGAAAAAGGGTTTGAAATCAACAAGAACCGCTATCGGCTCGCCCGGAACTGTCCAGCGTCCGATTTTCAACCGCAGTCCTTCCTCAGCGGCTTTAGCCTTCCAACTGGAAAGCAGAGCCTCATCTTCGCGGAAATACGGACAAGCCGTATCATTCCAACAGTCGGGTCCTATGAATATAACCTTGTCGTGCAACAGACCTTGCATCGTCTTTGCTCGCGTAGACAGTACGGTATATATCCCTCCGACTTTGTTGCAAACTTCCCAACTCGCCTCTAAAATGCAAGTAGGAACCAATTTTTCCATATCGTCTATATAAGGTAATACATAATGTAAGGCACGCAAAGATACCAAAAAATGTGTAAACAAGAAGAAAAAACATCATAATTTTGCAGGAAAGCGACACAAGGCAAGTTCCGCTACTGTTATTCCTGTATCACTTTAAGTGGCGCGAACTTAAGCAGCAATCGTTTTTCCCCGAAGTTTTTGAAGTTTATTATGGCCTTGCCGCTCTCGCCTTCACCTTCAAGACCTGTAACCTCACCGAGACCGAAACGTGGGTGCTCCACCTGGTTGCCCACACGCAGGCCATTGCCAGAACCACCCTTGGCTCCTCCGCCCGTACCGGCAGTTCCACCAGACGGCTGCATACGAACAGACGAAACGGGACGCAGACGGCCTCCTGCACTCAATATCTTGCGTTCAAACGTCTCGCTAAACGGATTGACTTTCGGCTCTTCAGCCCTCGGAGCCACAGCTCTGGGCTTCGGGTCGGCCCGGAATTGCGTGGCCACAGGATGCGGATTCTGCTGTTGCCAACGGGGCATACTGCCATAGCTTCTCTGACCGAAGCCTCCTGAACCGCCCTTTGACGACATTATGCAAATCAGGTTCGGGTCGAAGTCGTTGATGAAGCGCGACGGCGAGCCGCACTCCATGTGTCCGTAGCGGAAGCGGTTTTGGGCGCAAGTAAGTATGCAACGCTTCTCGGCTCGGGTGACTGCCACATAAAGCAACCTCCGTTCTTCCTCCAAGGCTCTCGGATTGTCACAGCACATGGGCGAGGGAAAGATGTTGTCCTCCATGCCCACAACAAAAACCGTTGGGAACTCCAGTCCCTTGGCTCCGTGTATGGTCATCAGAGCCACCTTCTGCCCATCATCGGTGCCGTCGTTCTCCAGATCGGTCATAAGCGACACCTCTTGCAGGAAGTCGGTCAGAGCCACATTGTCGTTGCCTTCCTCCCTACGGCTCTCCACGAAGTCCTGCATGCCTCCGAGAAGTTCGTCCATGTTCTCCTGCCGCGCAAGGTCTTCGGGGTCGTTCTTTCCGTTGCATATTTCGCGCCCTACTCCACTTTCCCTTATTATATCGTTGCCGAGCACAAGCGCGTCGTCGGTCTCCAAACGTGCCCTCCAGCCTTCCACCATCTGGCAGAACTGCACCAGTTTGCTCTGTGCCGCTCCGCTTACGGCCAATCCATACTGCATGGGCAGCGAGGCTACGCTCCACAGACTCACGCCTTCGCTCTGTGCGGCATCGGCAATCCGCCCCAGAGTGGTGTCGCCAAGTCCGCGTTTGGGATAGTTGAGCACCCTGCGCAGGGCCTCTTCATCGTCAGGATTGGCCACAAGGCGGAAATAGGCTATCACGTCCTTTATCTCCTTGCGCTGGTAGAAGCTCAAGCCGCCATAGATTTTATAGGGTATACCCTCCTTGCGCAGACTCTCCTCAAAGCACCGGCTCTGCGAATTGGTGCGGTAGAGTATAGCAAAGTCGCCATAGCCGCACTTGTCGCTTCGCATTATTGTCTTTATGTCGTGGCACACGATGAGAGCCTCCTCCCTGTCGCTGTAGGCAGGCTTCAGCATGAGCTTGTCGCCATACTCGTTTTCGCTGTAGCTCTTCTTGGGTATCTGCCTCTCGTTGTGCTTTATCAGGCTGTTTGCCGCTTGCACTATCGACTGCGTGGAACGATAGTTGCGCTCCAGTTTGAACAGTTTAGCGTCGTTGTAGCACTTGTTAAAGTTCAGTATGTTGTCTATATTCGCTCCACGAAAACTGTAGATGCTCTGTGCATCATCGCCCACCGCACACACGCGTTGTCTGTCCTTGGTCAGCTGGAGCAATATCTGCTGCTGCGCATAGTTGGTGTCCTGATACTCGTCCACGAGGACATACTGGAACATGTCCACGTATTTGCGCCTTATCTCGTCGTTGCGCAGAAACAGCAGATAGGTGTTCAGCAGCAAGTCGTCGAAGTCCATGGCGTTGGCCAGCCGGCAACGCTCGGCATAGCGCACATATATGTCCTTCACGGCCAGCATGTTGTGCATCGAGTCCACCGACATGGCCGTATGGTTGTCGGCATAGGCCTGCGGCAGGAGCAGCCTGTTCTTGGCCATACTGATGCGGTCGGCCACGTTTGCGGGCTTGTATGTCTTGTCGTCAAGCTGCATCTCCTTTATGATGTTCTTCACGAGCTGGCGCGAATCGTTCTGGTCGTAGATAGTGAAGTTTGGGTCGTAGCCAACAGACCGGGCTTCCAAACGGAGGATACGGGCAAAGACGGAGTGGAATGTGCCCATGCTCAGGCGGCGTGCCGTGTCGTGTCCCACCATCGCGCCTATGCGCTCCTTCATCTCTCGTGCGGCCTTGTTGGTGAAGGTCAGCGCAAGGATGTTCCACGGCTGGTAGCCCTGCTGCAGCAGATAGGCTATCTTGAAGGTCAGCACCCTCGTCTTTCCGGCTCCGGCTCCGGCTATCACCAGCTGCGCCCCGTCGCAATACTCCACGGCTCTGCGCTGGCTGTCGTTCAGTTGTTCCAAGATGTTCTCCATAAGTAGCTGCAAAGTTAGCGGAAAAAGCCCACAAACGCAAAGACTTTGTCAAGTGAAGAGTCCTGTTGAGTGGAGAGCGAAGAACGAAGAATCCACTCAATTGCATCTGTTTCCACAAATTATGCGTAACTTTGCACTCAACCTCCCGTACACAAACAGAAAACCTCATAAAATTATGTTTAGCAAAGAAACCTACGTCAGCCGACGCGCAGAGCTGAAAAAGCTCGTAAAGAGCGGCATCGTAATACTGTTCGGCAACAACGACTCACCGGCCAACTTCCCGGCCAACGGCTATCACCCGTTTCGCCAGGACTCCACGTTCTCCTATTATTTCGGATGCAAGCGCGACGGACTCGTGGGAGTGATCGACCTGGACGAAGACCGCGAGACGCTCATCGGCAACGACATCGACATAGAAGACATCGTGTGGTTCGGAGCCGTGGACAGCGTGAGCGACATGGCAGCAGCCGTGGGAGTGCCCCATTGGGCGCCCATGAACGAGCTGAGCCGCATCTGCAACGCAGCCAAAGCAGCCAACAGAACAATACACTTCCTGCCGCCCTACCGCCACGACACGATGATCCAAATAATGGACCTGCTCGGCATACACCCAAGCCGGCAACGCGAGAGTGCCTCTACAAAGCTGATAATGGCCGTGGTGAAAATGCGCTCCACAAAAGAGCAGCAGGAGATTGACGCCATAGACCGCGCGTGCGATATAGGCTACGAGATGCACACCACCGCCATGAGGCTGACCAAGCCCGGAGTGACGGAACACTTCATCGGCGGACAGGTCGACGGAGTGGCCAACTCGCAGTCGCTCATGGTGAGCTTCCCCACCATATTCACCCAGCACGGCGAGATAATGCACGGCTGCCCGAGCGACGCAAAGCTGGAGAGCGGACGGCTCGCCCTCTGCGACGCAGGATGCGAACTGGACGACTACTGCTCCGACAACACCCGCACATATCCCGTGAGCGGAAAGTTCTCCCAAAGGCAGCTTGAGATATACAGCATAGTGGAGGCCTGCCACGACCACGCCTTGAATGTGGCCAAACCAGGAGTGCGCTGGTATGACGTGCACATGGACATTTGCCGGCTGATTACCGACCGCCTGAAGGAGCTGGGACTGATGAAGGGCGACACCGAGGAGGCCGTAAGAGCCGGAGCGCACGCCATGTTCCTGCCCCACGGACTGGGTCACATGATGGGCATGGACGTGCACGACATGGAAGGACTCGGACAGACCTACGTAGGCTTCGACGAGGAGACGCGCCCCTCCACGCAGTTCGGCACCAACTGCCTGCGCATGGGACGGAGGCTGGAGGAAGGCTTCGTCATGACAGACGAACCCGGCATATACTTCATACCCGCACTCATAGACGACTGGAAAGCCAGCGGACATTGCAAGGAGTTCATCAACTTCGACCTGCTCGAAACCTACAAGGACTTCGGAGGCATACGCATAGAGGACGACCTGCTCATCACCAAGGACGGATGCCGATTCCTCGGCCACAAGCGCATACCCTATCACCCCAAAGACGTGGAAGACTTCATGGCAGACAAATTAAGTGAAGAATGAAGAATGAAGAATAAACAACAAACAATATAACAAAACAAACTAAGATGAACAGACTCACAGTTTTATCACTCGCGGCAATGATGGCCATAACGGCCAACGCCGCCGAAAAGAACGACTCGGTGAACAAGAACAAACCCGTGTTCACCACCATCAAGGCCAACCCCATCACAAGCATCAAGGACCAGAACCGCAGCGGCACGTGCTGGGACTACTCCACCCTGTCGTTCTTCGAGAGCGAGATACTGAAGAAGACGGGCAAGACATACGACCTCTGCGAGGCTTTCGTGGCCAGCAAGACATATATGGACCGCGCGGTGATGGCCGTCAGGATGCACGGCGACGTGTCGTTCTCGCAGGGCGGAGCCGCCGAGGACCCTCTCTATTGCCTGAAGAACTACGGCATCTGCCCCGAAGACGCCATGCCCGCTGCAGGCAAGCTGCAAGGCGACTCGCTCAACAACTTCAACGAGTTCTTCGCCGTCATGACTCCCTACGTGGAGGCAATAGCCAAGAGCGAGCAGAAAAAGCTGTCGCCATCGTGGAAGACCGGCCTGCAGGGCATACTCGACGCCTATCTCGGCAAATGCCCCGAGAGCTTCAAGTATGAGGGCAAGACCTACACCCCGAAGACCTTCGCAGCCAGCCTCGGACTCAACTTCGACGACTACGTGAGCATCACCAGCTTCACACACCATCCGTTCTGGAAGCCATTCGCTGTGGAGGTGCAGGACAACTGGCGCCAGGGACAGAGCTACAACGTGCCAATGGACGACATGATGCGCATCATAGACAACGCCATCAACGAGGGCTACACCGTAATGTGGGGCGGCGATGTGTCGGAAGAGGGCTTCACCCGCAAGGGACTGGCCGTGGCCTACGACACCAAGAAAGTGCAGGGACTGGCCGGAAGCGACGCCGCACGCTGGCTGAAGCTCACCAAAACCGAGAAGACCGAGAAGTTCGACTCGCTCGGAGTGAACGCCCCCGAAATCGTTCCCACACAGGAAATGCGCCAGGAGGCCTACGACAACTGGGAGACTACCGACGACCACGGCATGCACCTCTACGGCATAGCCAAGGACCAGAATGGCAAGGAATACTACATGGTGAAGAACTCTTGGGGCGAATATGGCGACTACAAGGGCACATGGTATATGACAAAGGCTTTCATCGCCTACAAGACCATGGACTTCATGGTCAACAAAAACGCCATCCCCAAGGATATCCGCAAGAAGCTCGGAATCTAAGCAAGGTTCAAAACACAAACAGCATGAGGGTGCATCGAAACCGATGCACCCTCGTTTTTTATCCAGACAAAACTCCGGATTTAGTCCAGCAAGCTTAGGAGGCGAAGTGCCCCGCCACGTCCTTGGCTATGCGGATGAGTTTGTTCTTTACATTGTTCAGTGCCACTTGCATCTTCTTTCCCCCTAGCCAGAAGCCTCTCATAGTATTCTCTTATGACGGGGTTGAAACTGACTGCAACCA
>CAVGKZ010000079.1:0-21530 GCA_963630025.1 bacterium
ACATGCTGATGTTCTCAAGGTTGTTCAGTTCGCTGAATATGCTGAGTTGTGAGAACTTCGTGATGCCAGTGATAAAGGTAAATTCCAGATAAGGGTCGAGCTTCTTCAGCGGACTGTAGAAGTTCTGCATGATGCGGCGTAGCGCAGCGAGGTCTTTACTCTCGTGAACCACGTCGAGCAGAGGCGCGTCATACTCGTCAATGATTACAACCACCTTTTGTCCGGTCTGTTTGTAGGCACGCTTCACTATGCCGTCCAAACGTTCGTTGGGATACATTTCCCTCTCATTTCTTCCGTAAAGATCCTCGTATGTGGCAAGCTGCAAGTTGAGATAATTTTCCAGCTGTTCCTTGTCGACGTGCTTTGCTCCGCTCATGTCGAAGTGAAGCACTGGATGTTTTGTCCACTCCTTTTCGTAATCGGCTATGGCCAATCCCTCAAACAGTTCCTTTCGCCCTTCGAAATAAGCCTGAAGGGTAGAGGCAAAGAGTGACTTGCCGAACCTGCGTGGACGGCCCAGGAACACATAGCTCATCTTTTTCTTGCGGAAATCCACTATGTATTTTGTCTTGTCGACATAGAGGTATCTGCCGTCACGTATCTTTTCGAATGTCTGTATTCCTACGGGATAGCAATTCACTATTTCTTCCATAGTCTCAACGCGTTTCAAGTTTTATGCCGCTAAGTTACGAATATTTTTTGCACAAAGCAATGCTCAAAGAATATTTGAGAATGTTTATAGACCAGCAATAGGCAAACAATAAGTTCGCATCGGCGGCTCCTGCCTCAAAAGTATTGGCATGAATGGCATTGGCAAGAATGTCTTGAGGCGTCACGAGTGACGCTCTATTCCCATTGCTTTCGCCTTTTCTTCGAGCAGTTTCATGAGCGGTTCGCGCTCGTTCGGCACTTTGTTGTCGAGCACAGCGTCCTTGAGCGTCTGCTTGAGCACGCCCACTTCGCGGCAAGGACGCAGGCCGAACATCTCCATAATTTCGTTGCCGTCGATGCACGGTTGCAACAGCCGCTTGTAGTCCTTTTCCTTCAGGTCGGCCAACTTCTGCCGCACTGTGCGGAAATTCTCAAGGAACAACCGCTTGCGGGCTTCGTTTTTGCTCGTTATGTCGGCCTCGCACAGCAGCATAAGGTCGTCGGTGTCGTCGCCGGCGTCGTTCATGAGTCGCCTTACGGCACTGTCCGTCACTATCTCGTCGGCGATTGATATTGGGCGCATGTGCAGGTCTACAAGCTTCTGCACATACTTCATCTTGGCGTCAAGCGGCAGCGACAACCGCCGGAATATCTGCGGCACCATCTTTGCGCCCACGTAGTTGTGGTTGTGGAAAGTCCATCCGATAGCGTTGTCCCATCGTTTTGTGCGCGTCTTGCCTATGTCGTGCATCAGGGCAGCCCAGCGCAGCCACAGGTTGTCGCTCTTTGAACACACGTTGTCGAGCACTTCGAGCGTGTGGTAGAAGTTGTTTTTGTGTCCCCGGCCGTTTCTTGTCTCCACTATGTCGAGCGCAGCCAGTTCGGGGAAGATGAGATTGAGCAGTCCGCACCGCTGCAAGTCTACAAAGCCACGGCTTGGCGTGCGCGTCATCATTATCTTGTTGAGTTCGTCCTTGATGCGTTCGCCGCTCACAATCTTTATTCTTTCGGCGTTGCGCACCAGTGCGTCGAACGTTTCGTCCTCTATCATGAAGTTCAACTGCGTGGCAAACCTTATGCAACGCATCATTCTCAGCGGGTCGTCCGAGAAAGTTATGTCTGGGTCGAGCGGCGTTCTTATTATGCCGTCCTCAAGGTCGTATGTACCGTCAAAGGGGTCCACGAGTTCGCCGAACCTGTCTTTGTTCAAGCATACGGCCATGGCGTTGATGGTGAAGTCGCGCCGGTTCTGGTCGTCCTCCAGAGTGCCGTCCTCTACCACCGGTTTGCGCGAGTCGTGACTGTAGCTTTCCTTGCGTGCCCCCACGAACTCCACCTCCATGCCGCCGGGCAGTTTCACCTGTGCTGTGCCGAAGTTTCGGAATACGGTGAGCCGTGCCTTGCGTCCGAGAGTCTGCTTCAGTTCGTTGGCCACGCGTATGCCGCTGCCTACCACCACCACGTCGATGTCGTTAGAGGGGCGTTCGAGGAACAAATCCCGCACGTATCCGCCCACGACATAGCACTCCAAGCCGAGCTTGTCTGCCGCAGCCGATACCTGCCGGAACACCTCTTTGTCCAGAGCCTGTGCCAGTTCGTTGTCTGTGAGTATCTTCATTATAGTTGTCTGTACGCTACTTTTTCAGGAAAAACTGTGCAAAGGTAGCGCAAAAAGGGGATATATACAAATGTGCAGACCTGTGCGGCTCCCCGTCGCGTCAGTCCATTCTGATGCCTTGCCGCCGCAGTTCTTCGGCCACTGCTGCCAGTTCTTCGTACCACTCCTTGCCGAACCGACGCGTGAGAGGGCCTTCGAGAAACTTGTATACGGGCAGTTTCAGTTCGCGTCCTTTCCTCACCGCCGGGGCGCAAACGTTCCATCTGTGGTAGTTGAGTCCTATGTGGCCGTCGCTCAGTCGCTTTTCGCGGATGGGGTAGAGGGCGCAGCTGATAGGCTTTACGAATGGCGTTCGTCCTGCCCTGAAAGCCTTTTCGAGGGCGCAGAAGCAACATCCGCCTTCGTGGCAGGTGAACACGCAGTCCTTTCCGCCCACGATGCTGGTCACGAGGTCGCCATCGCGGTCGCAGTATGCCACGCCCTGCTTGTCTATCACCGCCTGGGCGTTGGCTGTCAGGTCGTTCCATACCGTGTCGAGAGTGGCCTCTATCTCCGCCGTTTCGTCGAGAGTCACGGGGGCTCCGGCGTCACCTTCCACGCAGCACTCGCCGTGGCAAGCGTCAAGGTCGCAGCAGAAACACTCGGTGAATATGTCTGACGACACCAGTACGTCGCCAATTTCAAGTATCATTGTATAATGTTCGTTTTGACTTTGTGAGGGTGGTTCTATAAATTACCACCGTAATTTTGCTTGATGTTGGGTGATTTACGTTTTGTCATCTTGCGGTCTCTTTTCGACCCAATCTGTCTGTTCGTTCAGTCGTATAGCTCGCTATACTCTTTCACTCACAAACAGATTGTCTTCGAAAATAGACTCGCAATCTGCCAAAGCTAATTTATAGAACCACCCTGAAGTGTTTTTCGGACTTTTCCTCGTGGGCATTACCACTCTACGGGCGTCTCTCCGTGCTCCTCAAGGAATGTGTTGGCACGCGAAAAATGGTGGTTGCCGAACCATCCTCCGCGGTTGGCCGACAGTGGCGACGGGTGTACCGACTGCAATATGAGGTGCCTCGATGCGTCAATCAGCCTGGCCTTGCTGCGCGCATAGCCGCCCCAGAGGATAAAGACGATGTGGTCGCGCCCGTCGCTGAGAGTTTTTATCACAGCGTCGGTAAACTCCTCCCAACCCTGCCTCTGGTGACTTGCTGCCTGATGGGCACGCACTGTGAGTGTGGCGTTGAGCAGGAGCACTCCCTGGCAAGCCCATCTCGTAAGGTCGCCTGTGCGCGGCATGGGTGTGCCGAGGTCGAGTTCAATCTCCTTGAAGATGTTGACGAGCGACGGAGGAAGTCTCGTGCCGTCGGGAACAGAGAAGCTGAGCCCCTGCGCCTGACCGGGTTCGTGATAGGGGTCCTGGCCTATGATGACCACCTTCACCTTGTCGAACGGACAAAGATTGAACGCATTGAATATCATGTTGCCCGGAGGATAGCACGTGTGCTGCGCGTATTCCGTGCGCACAAAGTCTGTCAGTCGGGCAAAATACTGTTTGTTAAACTCGTCGTCGAGGCGTTTCTTCCACGACCCCTCTATGTTTACGTTCATCGTGTTGTCTGTCTTGGTGGGGCTTTATGAACCCCACCTTCTGTGTAATTCTTGCTGTTGCGTTGCGAAAGTTTCTGCTTGTCGGTCTTTGGAAATATCTCTTTAGGTGGGTTCTATAAATTAGCTTTGCTGGATTTTGAGACTATTTCCGAGTACATATCGTCAGTGAGCAAGGGAGCAATGCGAGCATTGTGACCGAGCGAGGTGGCGATATGGCCCGAAAAGAGTCCAAAAGACGGTAAAACGTAACCCCATATTGTTTTGTTGTTTGTTACGGTGGTAATTTATAGAACCCTCCTTTAAAGCCCGCTTGCGTTGTGCAGCCGTGCGAGGTTGTCGTTCCACAGGTTGCGCAGGTTTTCCGTGTCGTCAGGCTCGGCGTAGTCTGTTATGATGAGGTGCAATCCTCCTGTTATCTCGCTCTTCTCTATGCGCATCTCCAAGTAGGCATCTTTGTCGTCAATGTAGTCCCACTTCATTCTTATGCGACTGTTTTTCTCTCTCTTGACGATTTTTGCCGTCCTTGTGTCGTGCTGCCTCCACGTGTCGCCCCAGGTGAATGTCATAGTGTCGCTGTTCTCGTGCACATCGTCGGCCATCCATTTCTGCAAACCGGCATCCGTGCTTATCATTCCCCAGATTATCGATGGGGTTCTCGTGGCGAGTTCGTATTCAACTGTCAACTTTTTCATGCCCATACGCATCGTAGTTAGATGTTTGTGCCAATGTCTGCCACAAATTTACTAATAAAAAGATGTCAGTCCAAGTGTTTTGGTGGAAAAATGACGAGAAAACGAAAAGAGTGAAAGGAGAAGTAAAGGTTTTTCAGAAGCCGGACGGGGCGTTGAACGCCCGGGAAAAGGTTGCGGCTTGAAGTGGGGCGGCTTTCTTTTGGGTGCAAAAATGCGGCACTTCAGAAGCGGCTGAAAACCAGTTGTTTGCAAAACCCGCCCACTTTCGGTTGAAAAGTGGCCTGCTTTCGGTTGAAAAGTGGCCTATTTATGCATCGCAAATGGCCGGTTTTTGCCTCGTAAGTGGCCGAGTTGCGAAAACAGCCGTCGCAGTTGTGCATTGCAGGGAGGCTATTGCTACAGCAAAACCGCCCTGCTTGGAATGGTCAAATTGTCGGAAAAATATCAAAGAAAAGTGATGTTGCGAAAATATTTCCGCCGAGAAAATTTTGAGGAACGGAAACTTTGACGTACCTTTGCACCCGCAAAACACACGTTGGCGGGATAGCTCAGCTGGTTAGAGCGTCGGATTCATAATCCGGAGGTCGTGGGTTCGGGTCCCACCCCCGCTACATTTGCAGTCACGGGCGGTATCTGTTGAAGATGCTGCCCGTGACGTTTTTATGCCCCAAACGCAGCGGCGGACTACTGGAGAGGGCGACGATAGCGCGTAAAAACAGAAATTCCACAGGCTTGAAGTCTGTGGGATTTCTGTTTTTACGCGAACACTTTGTGTGTCGGAAGCGGTGCGTACGAGATTCGAACTCGTGACCTCCTGCGTGACAGGCAGGCATTCTAACCAACTGAACTAACGCACCTGATTGCCTTAATTGCGGGTGCAAAGGTATGTATTTTCTGTGAACATACAAAAATATTATGAAAGAAATTTGTATCTTTGCCCCTGTATACCCTTAAAATCATCAAGCTTATGACCTCAAAGACAGCTATGCTGGCACTCGCAGGCGCAATGCTGGTTGCGGCATGCACCGGCAAAAAAGGAGACAAACAGGCTGAAGCCTTGCTCGAAAAGGCGGAGGTGGAATACAAGACAGGGCAGTATGACAAGGCTCTGCGCACCATCGACTCCATGAGACGAACTTACCCCGAGGCCATAGCGGCGCGCAAGGAGGGGCTGAAACTGTATCAGGACGTGGCGTTGGCACAAGCCCAGAGCGACCTCGCACGCACAGACAGTCTGCTCCAAATCGCCAAGCGGGAGTATGAACAGGCCAAAAGCCAGGCTGAAGCGGCCAAGAAAGAACTGAGGGCAACGGCATCGGAACTGCAGAACGTGACGCTGCTGAAGGTGCGGCTCGACTCCTTGCAGGTGCGGTTTGACGTGCAGTGTGCCAAGATAAAGTATATCCACAAGAAGCAAAAGGAGTAGTGGAGGTGCGGCTGCCAACGAGCCATTTCCGGCGTTTCGTTCGTTTGTTACGCCATTTTTGAGTAATTTTGCACCGCATATAATAATGTTATGGAACAGGAAGAGAACGTTACGGAACGGCAGTTCGACCAGGCCGTGCAGGAATGTAGGTCACTGTTTGTGAAGAAGCTGCACGACTATGGGGCGTCGTGGCGCATACTGCGCCCGTCGTCGCTCACGGACCAGCTCTTCATCAAGGCCAAGCGCATACGCAGTCTTGAGATAAAGAAGAAGGCGATGGTGGACGAAGGCATACTGCCCGAGTTTGTGGCTATAGTGAACTATGGCATCATCGGACTGATACAGCTGGAGAAAGGCTTCGCCGACCGTGTGGACATGGACGTTGAAACGGCCATCGGTCTGTATGACAAGTACGCTCTCGAAGCGCTCAACCTGATGAAACGCAAGAACCACGACTACGATGAGGCGTGGCGGACGATGCGTGTGAGCAGCTATACCGACTTCATACTGACAAAGATTGAACGGGTCAAGGAGATTGAAGACCTCAACGGCGAGACGCTGGTGAGCGAGGGGATAGGCTCCAACTATATGGACATCATCAACTACGCCGTGTTCGGCATCATAAAACTCAGCGAGTGACCGGCGGCAAAATACTGAGAGCAGTGACGGTAAACGTGTGCCGTCTTGTGGTTGCGGTCGCGTTCATCCTGTCCGGATTCGTCAAAGCCGTTGACCCGACTGGCACTCAGTATAAGATAGACGACTATCTGAAGGCACTGGGACTGGCTCAATATGTTCCCGAGTTTGCCGTTCTCGCTTCGTCGGTGCTCCTCTCGGCTGTGGAGTTTTGCCTCGGCGCGTTCCTGCTCTTTGCCATCTGGCGCAGATTGGTGTCGAGGCTGATGGTGGCGGTCATGTGCATAATGACGCCAATCACTCTTTGGCTGGCCGTAGCCAATCCCATAAGCGACTGCGGATGCTTCGGCGACGCGGTGACGCTGACCAACTGGGAGACCTTGGGCAAGAACATAGTGCTCCTGGCGTGCTCTATCGTGGTGGCCGTGTGGCCGATGGACATGAGTAGGGTCATAAGCCGCTCCAACCAGTGGATAGTTCTCAACTATACAGTGGTGTTCATCCTGGTCCTGTCCGGCTACAGTCTGTACACACTGCCGTCACTTGACTTCCGCCCGTACCACATCGGGGCGGACATACGCAAGGGGATGGAGATACCGGAGGGTGCTCCGCAACCGCAGTTCGAGACGACCTTCATCATGGAGAAGAACGGTGAGAGGCGCGAATTTGGCATTGACAACTACCCGGACTCCACGTGGACCTACATAGACACCCGGACTGTGCAGACGGCCAAGGGCTACGAACCGCCCATACACGACTTCTCCATAACGAGAACGGACGACGGGGAGGACATAACCGAAAGCGTATTGGGCGACAAGGGCTACACCTTTCTGCTCATATCGCCGCACTTGGAACTGGCGGATGACAGCCGGCTGGACCTCATAAACCAGATATACGACTACGCTGAGGCCAACGGCTACACGTTTTTCTGCCTTACGGCAAGCGGAGACAGGGGCGTGGAGCGATGGAAAGACCAGACCGGTGCCGAATATCCGTTCTGCATGACCGACGAAACGACTCTGAAGACCATGATAAGGAGCAATCCGGGACTCATGCTCATCCGGGACGGCAAGGTCATACGTAAGTGGGGGCGGAACGAACTGCCCGACGAGACCGTGCTGAACGGCCGCCTGGAGAACATAGATGCAGGCAAGATGCCCGAATGGAGCACCGCCGGGCGCAAGATATTGGGCATCGTGCTGTTGTATGTGCTGCCGCTGCTGATACTCACTCTGGCTGACAGACTGTGGGCATGGTCGAAATGGGTGAGGAAAAAGGAAAGATCTAACAAGATATATCAACTCTTTAAAACGAAAAAGACAATGAGAAAGAAAATTGTTGCAGGCAACTGGAAGATGAACATGAACCTGCAGGACGGTGTGGCTTTGGCCAAAGAACTCAACGAAACACTCGCTGCTGACAAACCTAACTGCGGAGTGATTATCTGCACTCCGTTCATTCACCTGGCAAGCATAGCACAGTTCCTCGACCAGAACATCATCGGTCTGGGTGCTGAAAACTGCGCCGACAAGGAGAAGGGTGCATACACAGGCGAGGTTTCTGCCGAGATGGTGAAGAGCACCGGCGCACAATACGTAATCCTCGGCCACTCTGAGCGTCGCGGATACTACGGTGAGACTCCCGAAATACTCAAGGAAAAGGTGCTGTTGGCACTGAAGAACGGTCTGAAGGTGATCTTCTGCATCGGCGAAAGCCTTGAGGAGCGCGAAGCAGGCAAGCAGAACGACGTGGTGAAGGCAGAGCTTGAGGGCAGCGTATTCAACCTGACAGAAGAGGAATTCAAGAACGTTGTCATCGCTTACGAGCCAATCTGGGCCATCGGAACCGGCAAGACCGCTACTGCAGAGCAGGCTGAAGAGATTCACGCCTTCATCCGTAGCACCATCGAAAGCAAGTATGGCAAGGCTGTAGCCGACGAGACTTCTATCCTTTACGGTGGCAGCTGCAAGGCCAGCAACGCTCCTGAACTGTTCGCAAAGCCCGACATCGACGGTGGACTCATCGGCGGTGCTTCGCTGAAAGCAGCTGATTTCAAGGGTATCATCGACGCCTGGAAGAAGTAACAGGCTGTCTTCCCTGAAAAGAAAAACGGAAGGTGGAGCGGTGAAGTCCGTACTTCCCGTCTCCTCCCTTCCGTCTTTATGTTCCAAAAACAACCGAGATGAAACAATTTTTCACCATACTCCTGTCAACCGTACTGTCGGTTGCCACGGCAAACGCACAGTCTTTCCTCGACCGATTGCAGACGCAAACGAAGGGGAAGGGTTCTGTCACCGTGACGCAAAGCGCGGATATAGACAGACTGGTGAACGGAACGACATACGGAACTGCCGCCGGTGCCGTCCAGAAGAAACCCGCCGAGAGCAAAATCGCAACCGCTTCGGGGGCGAATACAGGTGCGGGACAGGTGAAAACGGCAGAGAAAACACCCCAATACCACGCCACTGTACCTACCGCAAAGGTCGAGACAAACTCGCCAAAGGTGGAGAAGAGCACACCGGCAAAGGTGGAAAAGACTGCTCCAAGGGTGGAGACGAGCACGCAGGAAACCGAAGTGCGCACTGTAGATTCGCGCCCCAAGGTGATGGGAAACAGCTATAAGGTGAACGGATACCGCGTCCAGGCATTCGCCGGAGGCAACACCCGTGCTGACAAGCAGAAGGCTCAGCGCATTGGCAACGCCATTAAGGACAGCTATCCCGAAGAACCTGTCTACGTACACTTCTATTCGCCGAGGTGGATATGCCGGGTTGGCAATTACAGAACGTATGAAGAGGCTCACAGGATGCTGCTTGCACTGCGTGATCTCGGCTACAAACAGGCGATAATAGTCAAGGGTAAAATCACAGTCCAGTATTGATGAACCAGGAAACAGAAAACATTGACGGCCTCGACGAACTGGCCGCACACTATAAAGCCATACTTGGCCTGTTGGGAGAAGACCCTTCGCGCGACGGACTCCTCAAGACTCCGATGCGAGTGGCAAAGGCTATGAAGGTGCTTACGCGCGGTTACACGATGGATGCGCGCAAGGTGCTCACCGACGCCTTGTTCAAGGAGAGCTACAACCAGATGGTTATAGTGAAGGACATCGACTTCTTCTCACTCTGCGAGCACCACCTGCTGCCCTTCTATGGCAAGGTTCACGTGGCTTACATCCCCAACGGCTACATTACTGGGCTGAGCAAGATAGCCCGGGTGGTGGACATATACTCTCACAGACTGCAGGTTCAGGAGCGCATGACGCAGCAAATCAAGGACTGTATAGAGCAGACGCTCCATCCATTAGGTGTCATGGTGGTTGTTGAGGCGCGCCATATGTGCATGCAGATGCGCGGTGTGGAGAAGCAAAATTCCATAACTACGACCAGCGACTTCAGCGGTGGCTTCAACCAAGCAAAGACACGTCAGGAGTTTATGAACCTGATACACAACAAATAAATCGTATATAAAGAGTATCGGCAGCTGTCTTTTAGAGGCTAAACGAATCTGATACACAACAAATAAATCGTAGATAAAGAGTTTCAGTAGCTATCTTTTAGAGGCTAAATGAACTTGATATTCGATAAATAAAGTCGCAAGGCAACGCGCATCACGGCGTTTTTGGGTTCTTGCGGCACTTTCCGGCAACCCATTAATATATTATATAGGCATGAAAAAGGTTATGTTTTTGTCATCGTTGCTGACGCTTATGCCGTTGCATAAGGTCAACGCACAGGTGGACAACAGCACCGACAAGTATGACAGTCTGCTGCTTAAGAGTGGTGAAGCGGCTCCCGACTTCACGATAACCAACGACCAGTATCCCCAAGGCATTGCCCTCAGTTCCTTCAAAGGCAAGCTTGTGGTGCTTGAGTTCTGGGCTTCATGGTGCCCAGACTGCCGCAAGATTACTCCAACCATGACAGATTTGTACAAGAAATACTCTCCTAAGGACGTGGTTTTCGTCGGAGTTTCGTTTGATACCGACAAGGAACAGTGGCAAAACTATATGTCCAAGAACGGCACGGACGGCTGGATTCAGTATAGCGAACTGAAGAAGTGGAAGAAGGAAACCACCATTGACACGCTGTATAAGGTCAACTGGATACCGTCAATGTATCTCATTGACAAGGACGGACGCATCGTTGTCGGTACGGTAAGCACCGACAAGTTGACAAAAGCCTTGGAGGAAGCAGAATGAAACCCGGCTATACGTTCAATGCACACGGAAGTTTGGTAGACCTGTCGCGTCCGCTTGTGATGGGAATACTCAACGTTACGCCCGACTCTTTCTATGCTGGAAGCAGAAAGAACACCGAGCGTGAGATTGCCGACAGGGCAAACAGCATCGTCAGTGAGGGCGGCAGCATCATAGATGTGGGAGCCTTTTCCACTCGCCCCGGTGCTCCTGAAGTGAGCGAAGAGGAGGAAATGGCACGTCTGCGCATGGGTTTGGCCATAGTAAGGCGCGAACAACCCAGCGCTACGGTAAGCGTTGACACCTTCCGCCCGGCAGTTGCGCAGATGGCTGTGGAGGAATACGGAGCCGACATCATCAACGACGTGTCGGAAGGCGGCATAACGGGCAGGGCCAACGTGCCTCTGGAGCATGAGGACTGCCAGTGTCCGGCAATATTCCGCATGGTTGCCCGGCTTGGAGTGCCCTATATACTCATGTCGGTGAAGCCCGACGTCCAGACTATGCTTAAGGCTTTTGCCGCCGAGGTGCAGCAGTTGCGCGACCTTGGGGTAAAGGACATCATACTCGATCCGGGCTTTGGTTTCGGCAAGTCGCTCGACGAGAACTACGCTTTGCTCGGCGAGATGGACAAACTGGCCGTGTTGGACTTGCCATTGCTCGTAGGCGTGTCGCGCAAGTCCATGATTTTCCGTCTCGTAGGAGGCACTCCAGACACTTCGCTCAACGGAACTTCCATAATAAACGCTCTCGCTCTGGAGCGCGGAGCGTCCATCTTGCGTGTTCACGATGTAAAGGAAGCAGTGGAGTGCGTGGACATTTGGGACAGGATGAAGCATCCTTTAATATCCTAAACCGTCCTTTTTTTTAGCCCTGAGTCGTTACTTTAACCCTTGAACCACACCCTTTTTAGACCCTGAACATGTTTTTTGAGTTTGGAATAAAGGACGTTGTAGACATCATCCTTGTGGCTCTGATGCTCTACTACCTGTACCGTTTGATGAAGGAGTCGCGTTCGCTGAACGTCTTTATAGGCATCATGATGTTTGTCGTGGTGTGGATTTTCGTGTCGCAGATACTCAACATGCGCTTGTTGGGAGCCATCATGGACAAGCTGGTCAGTGTGGGTGTGCTGGCACTGATAGTGCTTTTCCAGGAAGACATACGCAAGTTTCTCTACAATCTCGGTGCCCACCAGCGCATACGTGTCATAGTCAAGCTGTTTTCCAACGGCAGAGAGCACTCCGAAAAGAACGACAAGGAGGCTCTGATGCCTATCGTCATGGCCTGTATGAGCATGAGCAGGCGCAAGGAAGGTGCACTGATTGTGATGGAAAGAAACACTTCTCTCGACGAAGTGACGGCCACTGGCGACACGATAGATGCCTGCATAAACCAGCGACTCATAGAGAACATATTCTTCAAGAACTCGCCTTTGCACGACGGGGCAATGGTTATCTCCAAGAAACGCATAAAGGCTGCTGGCTGCATACTGCCTGTTTCGCACGACATGGACATCCCCAAGGAGCTGGGACTGCGCCACCGAGCTGCAATGGGACTGTCGCAGGAGAGCGACGCGATAGTCATTGTGGTGTCTGAAGAGACCGGAGGCATCTCCGTAGCCATCAAGGGAGAGTTTCAGTTGCGCCTTTCGGCGGAGAAGCTCGAAAGCATCCTGACCACCGAAATGGCAGTTTGAGGCTGAGAATCAGACTTCTTGTATATATAAAAAGATGTAACTCTTTATAGAATGAGGTACACCTTTTTATATATAGTCCTACTTTCTGACCATACAAACGTTGCTGTCTGAAGGTCAAAAGCCTTTGGCTTAATACGACGCGGTGCAGGGTATTCCCATTGCGATTACCCTGTCTCTTATGCCGTCGAGAGTCTCCTTTGATGCTTTTGCGAGTCCTTTGTCGGGCGTTTCCCGGTCTATTGTGTATATCATCACGGCTTGCGGCGCAATGTGTTTCACCGCTTCGAGCCACGGAGCCACAAACTCCTCACCCGTATTGTCCACACTCTTGCCATTGGTGGTGCCGCCGAGGAACATTGTCTGCACAATCACGTGACCTCCAAAAGCCTTCATGCCCTCAACAATGCTCTGGGCTGAATAGTGGCCGAGCGGTCTGTCCACCTCGCGGATGAACTCCTCGTTGACCGTGTCGAGCTTCAGTATGTTGTTGTCCACACGCATCAGCGCATCGTGCACCGCCTGTTTGTGGATGAAAGTGGAGTTGCTGAGCACCGAAATCTTGGCCTCCGGGAAATACTTGTCGCGCAGTTTCACCGTGTCGTCGATTATCTCAGCGAAGTGCGGATGGCTCGTCGGCTCGCCATTTCCGGCAAAAGTGAGCACGTCGGGACGTGGTCCGTTGACGGTCATGTCCTGCAGCCGGGCTTCGAGAGCCGCCGCCACTTCCTCCCTCGTGGGTCGGTTTAGCTTCGGACGGTGGTCTTTGTTGAAACCACATTCGCAGTATATGCAGTCGAAAGTGCAGCTCTTGCCGTCGGCAGGAAGCAGGTTTATGCCCAACGAAACGCCAAGTCGGCGACTGTGTACGGGGCCGAATATCGGTGAAGGATAGATTATCGTGCTCATATCTCAATATGTTTTTGCGCAAAATGGACGGACGGAAAGCTGTTTCCCGTCGCCATTTTGGGTGTCGCAAGCAAAGGTAATTCAATTCGCAGATACGGCAAAACGCCAAGCCGTCTTTTCGACTTTTCAAGGCTCCGAATTGCTCTTTTGTGAGTCAGTTTCCTTCTTGAAAAACCGGCTCAGCCGTTAACGACTCGTACCCCGGCCATTTATGCACCGTAAACCGCCCACTTTTGAAGCAAAACTCGGCCACTTTTGACTCGTAACTCGGCCGCTTGTGAAACCAACTGTCTGTCAAAGGCTTATATAGGGTTGTCTTTGCGTGGGGTAGGGTGTCTTGTTTTTTGTACGTAAAGTATGTTAAACAAAACGAAGCGCGACAAAACGTTACGCTTATTTGTTGTATATTTGCACTCTGAAAACCCGAGCGTATACACGAGTTTTCGCAAGATGACAAGACAAACATCACCTGATGACAAGCAGGCATTACCTTTAGTATACATTATTATATAACAGACAGATATGAAAAAGAACAAGATGTTGTTGGTTGCGGCCGCTGCCGCACTGTTGGTTTCTTGCGGTGGCGGGAAACAAGGCAAGCCGAACTTCGGCGACAACGAGTATGCTGTAAGAACCATCAGCGCACAGAATGCAGATTTGCAAACAACTTACCCTGCTACAATCAAGGGCGTGCAGGATGTGGAAATCCGTCCGAAAATATCAGGTTTCATCACCAAACTGTGCGTACACGAGGGACAGACGGTGAAGAAAGGCCAGCTGCTCTTCGTGATAGACAATGTCACCTATGAGGCAGCGGCGCGTCAGGCCAAGGCATCCGTGAACTCGGCCAAGGCGCAGCTCAACACAGCCAAGCTGACATACACCAACAATGAGAAGTTGTTTAGGAACAACGTTATCGGAACCTACGAACTTCAGTCGTCCAAAAACTCGCTCGAAGCAGCCCATGCTGCCCTCGCACAGGCTGAAGCCAACTATATCTCGGCCAAGCAGAACCTTGATTTCTGCTACGTTTCCAGCCCCACCGACGGCGTTGTCGGCTCGCTTCCCTACCGTGTGGGAGCACTCGTCAGCGCATCGAGCGCACAGGCTTTGACCACAGTGTCCAACATCAGCACCATGCAGGTCTACTTCTCCATGACCGAGAAAGACCTCCTCTACTTTAGCAGAGGTGAAGGCGGCGTACATGCGGCCATAAAGGACTATCCTGTAGTGAAGCTGAAGCTGGCCGACGGAACCATATATGGCGAGGATGGCCACGTGGCCACCGTTAGCGGAGTAATCGATGCCACGACCGGTTCCGTATCGGTGCGCGCCGACTTTCCCAACCCCCAGCACCTGCTCAAGAGCGGCGGCTCGGGCAGCATAGTGGTTCCCAGCAACAACGCATCGGCCATCATCATACCGCAGGATGCCGTGTCGCAGGTGCAGGACAAGTACTTCGTGTATGTAGTGGGCGGCGACAACAAGGTCAAGTATACCGCAGTTGGCGTCAATCCCGACAACGACGGCAAGAACTACATCATAACCAGCGGACTTAAGTTTGGCGACAAGATTGTTGTCAGCGGCATCTCGTCTCTGACAGACGGCACTGAAATCAAGCCCATAACAGAAGCTCAGTATCAGGAGAAGCTGAAGAAAACCGAAGCAATGGGTGCTGACCAGAGCGACCTCAGCAAGCTTAAGAAGGACTTCGGCAAGTAGTCCGGACGATAATACAAGCCATACGGAACTGTCATCCGTATAAGCAACAATACGTAGAACATCAATATAAAGAGAAACAATGAGATTAGATAATTTCATAAAGCGCCCGGTGCTGTCAACGGTGATATCCATCCTGATAGTAATCCTGGGTGTGATAGGTCTGATTTCGCTGCCTATTGAGCAGTACCCCAACATCGCTCCGCCTACCGTAATGGTGCGCGCCTCATATACCGGAGCCAACGCCGAGACAGTGTTGAACTCGGTGCTTGCACCGCTGGAGGAGCAGATAAACGGTGTGGAGGGCATGACCTACATGACTTCATCGGCCACCAATGACGGTTCGGCCTCAATCACCGTATTCTTCAAGCAGGGCATGGACCCCGACATGTGTCAGGTGAACGTGCAGAACCGCGTGTCGCAGGCGTCGGCACTGCTGCCTGCCGAAGTGACCAAAGCCGGTGTGACGGTGATGAAGCGCCAGTCGTCAACAGTGATTCTCTTCGGTCTGACCGCCGACGACGACCGCTACGACGACCAGTTCCTGGCCAACTACGCCAACATCAACGTGGTTCCGGCCATCAAACGTGTCGAGGGTGTGGGTGAGTGCCAGTGCTTCTCGCAGAAGGACTACACCATGCGCCTGTGGATAGACCCTGTGAAGATGAAGAGCTACGGGCTTATTCCGAGCGACCTCACAGGCGTTCTCTCGCAGCAGAACATCGAGGCCGCCCCGGGTTCTGTTGGCGAGCAGAGCGACAACCAGTATGAATATACCCTGCGCTACAAGGGCCGCCTGAAGACACCCGAGGAGTTTGGCGACATGATTATAAAGAGCGACCAGAGCGGACAGACCATCCGCGTGAAGGATGTGGCCCGCGTGGAGATGGGCTCGCTGTCATACTCCGTAGAGTCGAAGCTCAATGGCAAGGCGTCAGTAACCATGATGGTGACGCAGACCGCAGGCTCCAACGCCACCGAGATTGCCGACAACATCAAGAATCTGCTTAAGGAGCAGGCCACGACACTGCCTCCCGGAATACACTTCGACGTGATGCAGGATGTGACAGAGTTCCTCTATGCATCAATCGAAGACCTTGTGAAGACCCTTGTCGAGGCGTTCATCCTCGTGTTCATCGTGGTTTACATCTTCCTTCAGGACACACGCTCAACGCTCATCCCGCTCATCGCCGTGCCGGTGTCGTTGATTGGTACGTTCTTCTTCCTCTACATTTTCGGCTTCTCGCTCAACCTTCTGACCCTGGCCGCCCTTGTGCTTGCCATCGCCATTGTGGTCGACGACGCCATAGTGGTGGTCGAGGCCGTCCATGCCAAGCTCGACTTGGGCTACAAGTCGGCCAAGACAGCATCGATAGATGCCATGAACGAGATTTCGGGAGCCATCATCTCCATCACGCTCGTGATGGCAGCCGTGTTCATCCCCGTGTCGTTCATGGGCGGAACGTCAGGTACATTCTACCGCGAGTTCGGTATAACAATGGCCATATCCATCATTATCTCGGCTCTGAACGCCCTCACGCTGTCGCCGGCACTCTGCGCCGTGCTGCTCAAACCGAAGAACGAGGACGGATCGAAGCGCAAGATGTCAATGATAGACCGCTTCCACACCGCCTTCAACGCTTCCTACGACAAGGTGCAGAACAAGTATCGCAACGGAGTGCGCCGCATCGTGGAGCGCCCCATCATCGCCATTGGCTCTGTTGTCGTGGGCATCGCCCTACTGGTAGTGCTGGCCATGAACACCAAGAGTGGACTTGTGCCTGACGAAGACACGGGAACTGTGTTCTGTACGGTGTCGACTCCTCCGGGAACATCAATGAAGAAGACTGGCGAAGTGATGGACCAGGTGGACCGCATGCTCGCAACCAACCCTGCCATACAGAGCCGTATGCGCATCATGGGCTACAACTTCATTGCCGGACAAGGCTCCAACCAGGGTACGTTCATCATAAAGCTGAAGCCGTTTGAGGAGCGTCAGAAGGAGGAAGGACCGCTGAAGTATCTCGGCGTGCACAACCTCGGTTCAAGCATGGTGCTCGGCATGATCTACAAGCAGACAGCCGCCATCAAGGGCGCGCAGATTTTGGCGTTCCAGCCGCCTATGGTGCAGGGATTCTCGGCCACCAACGGTTTGACGTTCTCAATGCAGGACCGCACAGGTGGCGACGTCAACAAGTTCTTCGAAGTGACACAGAAGTTCCTCAAGGAGCTGAATGCCCGTCCGGAGATATCCAACGCCATGACGTCATACAACGCCAACTACCCGCAATACAAGCTTGACGTTGACGTGGCCAAGTGCAAGCAGAGCGGCATCGACCCGTCCACTGTGCTCACCACCATGCAGGGCTACTACGGCGGTATGTACGCTTCTAACTTCAACTCCTACGGTAAGCTCTACCGTGTATACATCCAGGCCGACCCGAAAGACCGTGCAGACCTGAAGAGTCTGAACAACATCTACGTAAGGACTTCGGCCGGCGAGATGGCTCCTATCAACGAGTATGTGTCGCTGAACCGCGTGTATGGTCCGCAGGAGATTGACCGCTTCAACCTGTTCACGTCAATCAACGTCAACGCCTCGGCTGCCGACGGCTATGCAACGGGCGACGCCATCAGAGCTGTGGCCGAAGTGGCCAAGACAAGTCTGCCTACCGGCTACACCTATGAGTATTCCGGTCTGACACGTTCGGAGCAGGAGTCGAGCAACTCCACGATGATGATCTTCGCGCTCTGCCTCACGTTCGTCTACCTTATCCTCTCCGCACAGTATGAGAGCTACCTCGTGCCTCTGGCCGTAATTCTCTCCATACCGTTCGGACTTGCAGGCGCGTTCCTCTTCACCAACCTGTTTGGCAAGAACAACGACATCTATATGCAGATTGCGCTCATCATGCTTATGGGTCTGTTGGCCAAGAACGCCATCCTTATCGTGCAGTTCGCCCTTGAGCGCCGCCGCACCGGTATGGCCGTGTCGTGGTCGGCAGTGCTCGGAGCCACCGCCCGTCTGCGTCCTATCCTCATGACTTCGCTGGCAATGATCATCGGTCTGTTGCCTATGCTCATGCCTTGGGGCGTTGGTTACAACGGCAACATGACCCTCGGAGCGGCTGCCATCGGCGGTATGCTCATAGGTATGCTCTGCCAGATTATGATAGTTCCGGCACTGTTCTACATATTCCAGACCTTGCAGGAGAAGTTCAAGCCCATCGAGTTTGATGACGACACGGTGTCGGCCGACAGCGAGATCAAGCAGTACACCAACCCGTATGTGGCCGAAGCTTTGCACGAGCAGATAGAGAACAAAGAGAAGTAAAACCGGATAAAAACACAGTAACGATGAAAACAAGAAGTATTATAGTCTTCGCAACTGCCGCATTCATGCTCGGCAGTTGCGGGATATACAACAAATACGAGCGGCCGGAGGTCAATGCGAAGGGCTTGGTGCGCGACTCGGCAAGCGTGACCGACACGCTCGCCGCGGCTGGCGACACGGCCAGCTTCGGCAATCTGCCTTGGCGCAGCGTGTTCACCGACCCGCAGCTACAGTCGCTCATCGAGCAGGGACTGGCACACAACACCAATATGCTCAACGCCGCGCTCAACGTGAAGATGGTGGAAGCCCAGCTCACCGCCGCCAAGTTGGCGTTCATCCCGGCGTTCGCGTTCTCGCCCACAGGTACGATAAGTTCTTGGGATGGCAACAAGACCACCAAGACCTACTCGCTGCCCATACAGGCCAGCTGGAGCATCGACCTGTTTGGCAACCTGCTCAACGCCAAGCGCAGTGCGCAGATGTCGCTCCTGGCCACAAAGGACTACCAGCTCGTGGTGCAGACAGGACTCATAGCCAACATAGCTAACATGTACTACACGCTGATGATGCTCGACAAGGAGCTGACGCTGGTCAACAATATGGCCTCTCTCACCAAGGACACGTGGGACATGATGAAGCTGCAGAAGGAACTCGGCCGCACCAAGGAGACCAGTGTGCAGAGTGCAGAGTCAAACTACTACTCTGTATTGGCACAGGCCGCAGGACTGAAGCGGCAGATTCGCGAGACCGAGAACTCCCTCTCGCTGCTCTTGGGACAGCCGGCGCAGACCATCGCCCGCGGCACTCTCGACAGCCAGTCGCTGCCCAGCAACTTCAGCACGGGCGTCGGCATACAGCTGCTCAACAACCGTCCTGACGTTCACTATGCCGAGATGTCGCTCGCACAGTGCTTCTACAACACCAACCAGGCACGGTCGAAGTTCTACCCAAGCATCACCATCAGCGGTTCTGGCGCATATACCAACAGCGGTGGCGGCGGCATAGTGAACCCTGGCAAGATGCTGTGGAGCGCAGTGGGAAGCCTGACGCAGCCCATCTTCCAGCACGGCGCGCTCGTGGCCGGACTGAAGGTGGCCAAAGCGCAGCAGGAGCAGGCTTACAACACCTGGCAAAACGCGGTGCTCTCGGCGGGCAGCGAGGTGAGCAATGCTCTCGTGCTCTACAACTCTTCAGACGAAAAGGCCAAACTTGAGGCCAAGCAGGTGGAGAGTCTCACCAAGAATGTGGAGTACACCAAGATGCTCTTCAACGAGGGCAGCAGCACCTATCTTGAGGTAATTACCGCTCAGCAGAGTCTGCTCAACGCTCAACTCTCTGAGGTGCAGGACCAGTTCTACAAGATGCAGGCCGTGGTCAACCTCTACTACGCATTGGGCGGAGGCCGCAACTGATGTCCTCGGGTGATAACAAACAGTTATAAACGAAAACTCAACCACTATGATAAGTCAGCAAGCATACGTTGATCCGAAAGCAAAAATCGGCAACAACGTGACCATATATCCGTTCGCCTACATCGAGGGCGACGTGGAGATTGGCGACAACTGCACCATCTATCCCTACGTGAGCATAATGAACGGCACGCGCATGGGACGCGGCAACAAGGTGTTCCAGAACACTGTGCTCGGTGCGGAGCCGCAGGACTTCAACTACAAGGGCGACGCATCCCACCTGGTGATAGGCGACGAGAACATCTTCCGTGAGAATGTTGTCGTGAACCGCGCCACATTCAGCGACGGCGAGACACGCATCGGCAACCGCAACTTCTTCATGGAGGGCGTACACATATCCCACGACACCAAGGTGGGCGACTACGTGACCTTCGGCTACGGTACGAAGATTGCCGGCGACTGCGACATTCAAGATGCGGCAATATTCTCGTCGGGCGTGATAGTCAACGCCAACGTGCGCATAGGCGGCGCGTCAATGGTGACGGGTGGCGTGCGCATAAGCCGCGACGTGCCTCCGCTCATCGTGGCCACCGACAACCCCGTGCGCTATGGCGGTGTGAACGAGTCGCTTCTCAGGGCATCGGGCACTTCGGAAAAGGTTATCGGCCACATCGCCAACGCCTACCGCCTGGTGTTTCACGGGCAGACAAGCGTGTTCGACGCAGTGCTCCAAATCAAGGAACAGGTGCCCGACGGTGAGGAGGTGCGTGCCATCATCAGCTTCATAGAAGACACGAAGCTCGGAATAATAAGCAAGATTTAGCTTCTTGCAAACAAGACTCTATAGTCTGTTCCGTCCCATTTCTGTGAGAACGGGACGGACGGCAACAAAGAGAGGCGCAGTCCGTCACAGGGCTGCGCCTCTCTTTGTTGCCGTATCCATTGTGTATTGGGCTGTCAAACTCAATCCTTTCTTTCCGTATGGCCATGCTTTAGCCTTTGGTGTCCTTTCGTGTGATGTGTGGAAGCGCTCGATTTCCTCCATCATGAAGTCAGGAAAAGGCGCTCACGCCGTTGCCGTATGGTCATCTATGCCTGTGCGGCATCTTCGAAGCCGGCGTATGACACAGAGGTTATTGCCCCACGTTCCGCTACGCTCCACGTGGGGTTACTGAGATTCAGCCTCTTTGAGGCTATGCCAAGTGCTACTCCTTATAGGGGCAGACCTCGTTCACTCATTTAACAGAAGAACCCAACTTCGCCCGAAAATGCATGCGATTTTTGCCAAAGATTGCATGCATTTTCGGGCAAAATCATATCGATTTTCGGTCAAAACCGATGCTGTTTTTTTGAGGTCTCCGTAACGGTTTGTGCATCAAAAGGTTGTAAGTGTACTTGTTCTAAGGCTTTCTCTGAGTTCTTTTTGTGAATGAAGAGGACAAAAGGAAAGGGGCGGCGAGGACGTCAACCCCACCATGCTTACCCATGAAATCCGCAGGGGAACCTCCTAAAACCAACAAAGTCCACAAACCGTGAAAGGTTTATGGACTTTGTCATTGTACCGCTTTATGATGTTTTGCGGTGCGTACGAGATTCGAACTCGTGACCTCCTGCGTGACAGGCAGGCATTC
>CAVGKZ010000080.1:0-9278 GCA_963630025.1 bacterium
TATACTGCACGTAAAGCTCCATGCAGGTGAACTCTGGGTTGTGGTTGCGGTCCATGCCCTCGTTGCGGAAGTTCTTGCCTATTTCATATACACCCTCGAAACCGCCCACGATGAGCCGCTTCAGATACAGCTCGGTGGCTATGCGCATATACATATCTATATTGAGGGCGTTGAAATGCGTGATGAACGGTCGGGCAGATGCGCCTCCGGCTATGCTTTGCAGCGTGGGTGTCTCCACCTCGGTGTAGCCAGCCTCGTCGAGCACACGGCGTATGGTGCGTATCACTGTGGCACGCTGCAGGAAAGTGTCCTTCACACCCTCGTTCACCACAAGGTCAACATAGCGCTGGCGGTAGCGCAGCTCGGGGTCGTCAAACTTGTCGTAGGCCACACCGTCCTTGTATTTCACTATGGGCAGCGGCTTCAGACTCTTCGACAACAGCGTGATTTCCTTTGCGTGGACGGAAATCTCACCAGTCTGAGTGCGGAACACAAAGCCCTTCACTCCGATGAAGTCGCCAATGTCCATCAGCTTCTTGAACACCTTGTTGTATAGGTCCTTGTCCTCGCCTGGGCAGATATCGTCGCGTGTGATATACACCTGTATGCGGCCTTTCGAGTCCTGAAGTTCGGCAAAGGCAGCCTTGCCCATCACCCTTCGGCTCATCATGCGTCCGGCTATGCACACCTCGCGCTCACCTTCCTCGTCGTTGAAACTCTCCTTGATGTCTGTTGAGAAAGAGTCTGTGGGATATTCGGCGGCGGGATACGGGTCTATGCCCATGTCGCGCAGCTCCTGCAAACTCTGTCTTCTTCCTATCTCCTGCTCGCTAAGCTCTAAAACGTTCATATTTCTTTCTTTGAATTTTTTTGGTTACATACTGCGGCGTAAGCGTTCCTGATTGAGCCGCAATCGATAGAGGCTCCATGCTTCGCAGCCATTATGTAGGATGCCGATATGCGTTGGCAATCCTATTATAATAGGTGCAAAGTTAGCAATATAATCCTTTAATGCAAAAGCGCATGGTGTTTTTCTGTTTATTCCTCGCTTTTCCTCTTTCTCTCTTCCAGCCCTTGCCACAGCTTGACTTCTGCCGGATTGTCTTGTGGAGTCCAGAACGATGCTGTGGCGAGAGCGTCGGGCAGATACTGCTGGCTGACGTAGTGGTAGGGGTAGTCGTGAGGATATTTGTAGCCGTCGTGATAGCCCAGTTGTGCCATGAGTTTTGTGGGCGCATTGCGCAGGTGCAGAGGCACGGGCTGCGTGCCCGACTGCTTCACCTCCTCCAGAGCCTTGTTTATGGCGAGATATGCCGAATTGCTCTTGGCACTCGTGGCGAGGTATATGGTGGCTTCGGCCAGCGGAATGCGCCCTTCCGGCCATCCTATGCGTTCCACGGCCTCAAAGGCAGCGTTGGCCATGAGCATGGCGTTGGGGTTGGCCAGCCCGATGTCTTCGGATGCGCTTATCACGAGTCGGCGGGCTATGAACTTGGGGTCTTCACCTCCGTCAATCATCCTTGCCAACCAGTATATCGCCGCGTCGGGATCGCTTCCGCGTATGCTCTTGATAAAGGCTGAAATGATGTCGTAGTGCATGTCGCCGCCCTTGTCGTAGGCCGCCGGCGACTGCTCTATGCGTTCGGCCACGAGCTTGTCTGTAATGACCACCGGACTGCCCTTGGGTTCTGCCTCCACCACTGTTTCCAGTATGTTGAGCAGCTTGCGCGCGTCGCCTCCGCTGTAGCGCATGATGGCTGCTGTCTCCTTCAGTTCCACCTGCCTTCCTTTCAGCTCCGTGTCGGTCTCCACCGCTCTTGTGAGCAGTGCCTGCAGGTCGTCCTTGTCCAGCGGCTTGAGCGTATACACCTGGCAGCGTGACAGTAGTGGGCGGATTACCTCAAACGAAGGGTTCTCCGTTGTGGCTCCCATGAGCGTCACCACGCCCTGTTCCACCGCTCCGAGCAGCGAGTCCTGTTGCGACTTGCTGAAACGGTGTATCTCGTCGATGAACAGCAGTGGCGGCGGCGAGTCGAAAAACCTGCCGTGTGACGCCCTTTCTATCACGTCGCGCACATCCTTCACGCCGCTTGTCACCGCACTGAGCGTAAACATCTGTCGGTTGAGCGTGCGTGCGATGATGTTTGCCAATGTGGTCTTGCCCACACCGGGAGGCCCCCAGAGTATGAGCGAGGGCACATGACCCGCGTCGATCATCTGCCTGAGTGCGGCTCCCTGTCCTACGAGGTGTTTCTGCCCGGCATATTCGTCGAGCGTTTTCGGGCGCATCCTTTCTGCCAATGGTTCAGTCATGCTGCAAAGTTACGAAGAATTGTCGGAATATGATAGGCTTTTGTTGCGCCCTGCGTAACGGTTAGATAGTCAAATGGTTGCGCATGGCTGTCATAACTCGGCCACTTTTGCTCCGTAAAAGCCCGAGTTGCGTGTCGTAAGTGGCCGAGTTACGGTGGCTAAGTGTGGGAGTTGAGGGCAAGATGTGTCGCGCTCTTGCGTGTAAATGCAGGCTGCAGTTCAGTTGCCTTTTGTACACCTATATATAGATGTATAACGATGAATCTGAAAATCTGTTGCATAAAACCTTTCTGTCCGGTGGAGTGGCGCTTCAGGAACGGTACGGAACGTGATGTAAAACCACTTAGCTTTACTCAACATTACGTAACTGTACACAACATGACGGACATTTTGGGACGGTTGTATCTTTGCACTGCGGTTGAGGAAAAGCCGGCATCCAGACCGCAAAGAGAACAAAAAACAAAAGTAAAAACAAAAAATTAAAAGAAAGGAAACGTATTATGATTCGTTACAAAGTGTACAAGAACAACAACGAGAAGTCATCAACCGCAGGAAAGTATTACGCAAGATCGGTGTGCGACGAGACCATAAACACCGACCAACTCGCCTCACACATGGCGTCGCACAGTTCGCCCTATTCGGCAGGAATGATAGCCGGAGTGCTCAAGGACGCTATCGCGTGTGTCAAGGAGTTGGTGCTCGACGGCAAGAACGTAAAGTTTGACGACCTGGCCATATTCTCCTGCGGACTGACCACCAAGCCTGCCGACAGTGCAAGCAGTTTCACTGCCTCTGAAAACATCACGGGAGTGCGCCTGCGCTCCAGAGCCACCGGTACGCTGCGCTCGGCAGTGCTCACCCGTGAAGCTCACACGCAACAGCTCACGAGGTATGCGGTCGACTCTGCAACCGATGGCAACGCATAACTTGGCCGCAGTCTGACAGAGAAGTCTTAGTGGCGGTAAAACAACAACTTGTTACGGAAACATGGGGCGCAGAAAATGCTCCGGAGGTTTGCTGCGCCCCGGTTTCCTGACAACAACAGTAATAACAACTATAATATAAAAAGAAAGGAGAAAAACAACGATGGAAAAAAGCAATTGGAAACTCATACTGCAAGTGATTGTGTCTGTGCTCACAGCCATAGCCACCACCCTCGGAGTGACGAGTTGCATGAGTTAAACGTATTTTTTTTGAGTGAAGAGTGAAGAACGAAGAGTGAAGAATCTATATGCAAAGTGAAGAGTACATAACACGAACGCACGTCACTGCTACGCACATACACTCTCATAGTTTATATGCAATTGGATTCTTCACTCTTCACTCAAAAATACGCTTAGAATTTGTAACAGCATTGAAATATGTGTTTAAGCCGTTTGTAATATCCCACAAGTAATTTTGCCACCGGATAAAAAAGAAGAAAAGTAAACCAAAAAGAAACAATGGAGACAATCTATCTCGTAATCGTGGCGTTCCTGCTTGTATTGGCAGTGTTCGACCTGTTTGTCGGAGTCAGCAATGACGCCGTCAACTTCCTCAATTCGGCCATCGGTGCCAAAGTAGCCAAGTTTCGCACTGTGCTGATTGTGGCTTCGCTCGGTGTGCTTATAGGCGCAGTGATGAGTGCGGGCATGATGGACGTGGCACGCCACGGCATAGTGCATCCGGTCAATTTCTCGTTCCATGAAGTGATGGTGATATTCCTGGCCGTGATGGTGACCGATGTGATAGTGCTCGACGTGTTCAACACACTCGGCATGCCCACTTCAACCACCGTGTCGCTCGTGTTCGAGTTGTTGGGCGCAACGGTCATGATTTCCCTCTTTAAAATCATCGCCGACCCGTCGCTCAGCTTCTCCGACTTGCTCAACAGCGACAAGGCTCTGAGTGTGATTATTGCCATATTCGTCAGTGTGGCCATCGCCTTCATAGTAGGTTTGGTGGTGCAGTGGATTTCACGCATTATATTCACGTTCAACTACAAGATGCACCTGCGCTACACCATAGGACTGTTTGGAGGCATCTCGTTCACCTTCCTTGCCTACTTCATCTTCATCAAGGGACTTGGCGGTTCGCCGTTCATCAGCGATGCTACAAAGGAATGGATCAACGCCAACACCCCAATGCTGATGCTCGGCACGTTTGTCGTGTCTACCATAGTGATGCAGCTGGTGCATGCGCTTGGCGTCAACGTGTTCCGCTTCATCGTCATGCTCGGCACCTTTGCCTTGGCTATGGCCTTTGCCGGCAACGACCTCGTGAACTTCATCGGTGTGCCTCTGGCCGGTCTTGACTCCTACCGCGACTATATGGCCAACGGTTCGGGCAACCCTTCAGCTTTCATGATGACCTCACTGATGGAGTCGGCCAAGTCGCCTCTGCTCTATCTGTTGCTGGCCGGAGTGGTGATGGTGGTGGCTATGGCCACATCAAAGAAGGCTCAGAATGTGGTGAAGACCAGCGTCGACCTGTCGCGTCAGGACGAGGGCGACGAGATGTTCGGTTCGTCGAGGGCAGCTCGCTCGGTGGTCAGAGCCACACAGGATGCCAACAGCTTCGTGATGCGCTACGTGCCCAAGAACGTGACCGATTGGATAGACTCTCGCTTCAACAAGAATGAGATGATACTGGCCGACGGTGCCGCCTTCGACGTGGTGCGTGCGGCAGTCAACCTCGTGCTCGCTTCAATGCTTATCATCTTCGGTACCAACTATAAGTTGCCTCTCTCCACCACCTATGTCACGTTCATGGTGGCCATGGGTTCGAGCCTTGCCGACAGGGCGTGGAGTCGTGAGAGCGCAGTGTTCCGTGTGACGGGAGTGTTCTCTGTAATCGGTGGCTGGTTCATCACCGCCGGTGTAGCCTTCATGGCAGCCGCTGTGGTTTGCCTGCTGATGTACTGGGGCGGTTTCGTGGTGATGCTGCTGTTCATGGCACTGGTGGTGTTCCTGCTCATAAGGAGCAACATACAGTACAACCGCAAGGCCAAGGAGGAGAAGAAGGACGACGTGTTCAGTCTGATGATGCGCACCCGCGACCCGGAGATAGTATGGGACTTGCTCACCAAGCACGTTTCACGCACGCAGAGCTTTGTGTGCCGCTACGCCCGTGAGCAACTGTGCCGCATCTTTGACGGCTTGGCCGACGAAAATCTGCACGTGCTCTCCAAGACACAACGCAGTCTTCGCAACGAGCAAGACCAGCTGAAGAAGTTCCGCCGCAAGGAGCTGCTCGCCCTGCGACGCGTGCCGATGGAACTGGCTTTGGAGCGCAATACGTGGTATCACTTGGGAGTGAACAGCGACCAGCAGTACATATACTGCCTCAAACGTATGCTTGAACCGGCTAAGGAGCACGTGGCCAACAACTTCAATCCGCTGCCTATGGCATACGTGGAGGAGATGACTCCGCTGCGCCGCAGGATGTGCGAACTGATGGAGCGCACGGAGACAATGCTTTCCACACGCCAGTTTGCCGCCTACGACACGGTGCTCAACGAGGCCGACCAGTTCAAGGATGAACTGAGTGTGGTGCGCAAACGCCAGTATGACCGCATGCAGAACGACCACGACACGCAGAACTTGAAGATATCACTCGTCTATCTCAACCTGCTTCAGGAGTGTCAGGAGTTTATCAGCATCATGCGTCATCAGCTCCGCGCCGCCCGGAAATTCTATGGAGAGTAAATATTTCGGGAACGAACTAAAGGTATCATACCTCTTATTATAAGCATAAAGAAGTCGAAGAGACTGTTGAGGCTATCGCCGCAATGGCCTCTTTGGCTTTTTTAACGTCAGTTTCTCTCATAATGAACGCTTCTTTGCTTACCTTTGCCCATAATGGCGGCTACAACCAAAGCTGTCAAAAGCATAATAACCCATGGCGGCCATACATGAAGCCGCCCTTAAACTAAGAAAGGAAACAAGAAAATGGACTACAACGATTTGAGATTTGACAGCGGTTCGATGCGCAGAGACACGATAATGTCGGCATCGGAGTCGTTTCCCGCACTGATGCGCAAAGTGTATGTGTGGATGACGCTCGCACTCGTGATAACCGGTTTGGTTGCTTATGGCGTGGCTACAAGTCCGGCGCTGCTCATGGCAGTGGTAACGAACAAGGCTTTGTTCTTCGGTCTTATCATAGCCGAGCTGGCACTGGTCATAGGAATAACGGCGGCCATCAGCCGTCTGTCGATGCCCATGGCCACACTGCTGTTTGCCGTCTATTCGGCCATCAACGGTGCGACGATGTCTGTAATATTCGTGGCCTACACCATGACCTCGATAGCCAACGTGTTCTTCATCACTGCAGGAACGTTTGCCGCCATGGCCGCGCTGGGATATACCACAAAGAAAGACTTGTCGGGCATGGGGCGCATACTCGTTATGACTCTCTTCGGACTCATCATTGCCACACTGGCCAATGTGTTCCTCATCAAGAGTGGTGGCTTTGAACTTATCCTCAGCTACATCGGCGTGTTGGTGTTTGTAGGTCTGACCGCCTACGACACGCAGAAGATAAAACAGTGGCTCATAGAGGCAGAAGGCACCGGGGAAACAGCACAGAAGATAGCCCTGTTGGGTGCGCTCTCGCTCTACCTTGACTTTATCAACCTGTTCCTCTATCTGCTCCGTCTGTTTGGAAAGAAGGAATAACCGCCCGACATCATTCATCGGAACAAAACAAGGCCGAGGGGGAAGCGCCGCTCCTGCACATGATAGTGTATTGAGCCTGCGCTTCCCCCTCGGCCTTTGTTCCTTGCGGCGCGTCACTCTTCCCAAATCTTCTTTGGCATGAAGTCCTTGCAAAGATAGAACAACCGCTTCAGCTTGCTGCGCATAAGGTTGGCTTTTACCTTGGCAGTGTCAACGCGCGGTATGTCTCCAGAGTCTGGGAAAGGTTCGTCTCTGTGCAGTACATACTTCATGAACGAGGCCGATGTTATGCCGTATTTCAGCAGAAACTGCGCGCTGCCGTTGTTCTTCTCTATTCGTCCAGTGGAGCGAGCCTCAAAGTGGTAGATCCGGCTCTTCGAAACGCCCTTGAACAACCTCACACCTGCCAGCCACAACTTGGCCGAGAAGTCGGGGTCGCTGTACATTCCCGGCGACAGTTCTACACTGTAGCCGCCCACGAGATCCCACATGTCGCGGTGCACCACGTTTGGCGGCCATGTGGCTCCGAGCCAGTCGTGGTGGGGTAGGGCGGCGTATTCTTCCAGCAACCGTTTCTCGTCAAACTCCTCAACGCTCTCTCCGTAGTTGGCCGGGGCTATGACGCTCTTGGAGAAGAAAGACCGTGGTTGTATCAGTGTGGCCGATAGAAACCACTTTTTGTTGCCGTCGGCTCCGCTAACCCGTTGGATTTCGTCCCAAAGATATTTGTCCCAAAGTGGGCATACATACATGTCGTCGTTCATATACAGTATGTATTCCGTCTTCACCAACGGGCGTAAGGCGTTAAGGGCAAAGCATATACCAACGTTGCTTGGACTGTGCACGTAGTCCAGTCCCTTTTCTTTCACATAGTCGAGCGTGCCGTCGCTTCCGTCGTTCACGTATATTATTACCTGGTGGTTGAACGACGAGTTCTTCTCAATGCTCTCCAGACAGAGCTTCAGAAACCCTAAATTGTTCCATGTCGGTATTAGAATGGAAAACAGAGGAGGTGTCTTTTCGCTCCCTTCCGTGGCTTTTGTGTCCATATTCTATATTGTGTTTTGTGGCCGTCGGCCCGATTTTTATAACGCTTTTGCAAAGATAGTGCAAACGAGTGGAAAGAAAACCTGTTTTCAATTTTCCGAGTGCCGCCTATCTTATGCAAAGATAGTGCAAACGAGCACAATGAAAGTTTACTTTCAAATTGTCGAGTGCCACCTATCTTATGCAAAGATAATAAAAAAGGAAAAGGTGGCATTATAAAGTTTGCACACATTACTATATATGGCAAACTTAGTAGGTGCGTGCGTCCTCGAATAGCCTTTTGTACAAACGACTATGGTGGCCATTTTGTTGTACCAACTTTAGGAAACCAGAGACCCTGCTGGAAGGCATAGGGGTACACTTCCAGACCAAAGAATATAAAACTGCGGTTGCGTTTGTCCTCGAAGTCACCCTTCATCTTTTCAGATGATAGTTCGTTTTTGTATGTATAGGCATAGATAAGCGTCAGATGATGCCAGTCCTTCGATAATGACACTTCAACAATGGATAGCGAATCGTCATCAATTAGCATCCGTGTGGGAACTATGCCGTCAATGACGGGCGTGTACTTTCCGCTGCGAGGCACATACATGCAAGTGCTGAACATCTGTGTACCGCCTTGATCCTGGATGGGAGTGCGGTGGTCCTCCTTCTCCTTCAGTCCATGTATGCAGACGCTATTTCTTTCTCCGCTTTGTCAGACCTTTTCCTTTTGTGGTCGCGATGCGGAATGCTGGGGCTATGGCGTTTGTTCGGCTTTCCGGCAAGTATATCGTGAGTCCTTGCGCGTTTTGCGTGAAGCGCACTGCGCCATATCCGAGCAGATACAACGCTGAAATACATAAACAAGAAAAAGATGGAAAGGGCGCGACTCATGCTCATCACTGAAGACTCGTATGTAAAGGAAATAGCCTACCGACTGGGATTTGGCGACCATTCATATTTCATAAGACTGTTCAAGAAAATGCCCCATGTGACCCCTCTGAAATACCGAAGCTGCATGACATGATGCGCAAAGACGTGAGTCGTATTGAAACGTCAAGAACATCTGTGCTTTGTGTGAAAGAAAACCTTGCATATAGCTTGGCGAAAAAAACGATATGATTTTGCCTAAAGATTGCATATATTTTTGGGCAAGCTCACATACATTTTTGAGCAAAATTGATACATTCGATTTTTTTTCTGAATTTGCTTTGGCGTATATATATTAATGTGTAGCCAAGTTCTTGCACATCGGTTTTGTAATTAAAATGGAAAATA
>CAVGKZ010000081.1:0-63768 GCA_963630025.1 bacterium
TGGACTTTAGTTCAGATAGGAATGTAAAAGGGAGACGTGCTCTTCCGTCCGCATTTTCCGTTTGAAATCCCCACGCCGACGCAAGGCACGGCAATCAGCCTTTCTCAAAGCGAAGCGTCATGCCGAGAGGGCATTAAACGGTGGTTGTAACGCCGTCTGGCAGGAGGGAGCGAAGTCCAAGACATTGTGGAAGGCGTTTATCTGACGCTTTGTTCTCGACAAGTCGGAAATCTAGCAAATTACCAACGTCGTAGTCCTGAACCAAGTCAACGGTAGATGCCCATGGGTGTGATTTATCGCAGCCCTTATTGTATCCCGACCGCAAGAACTGCATCCCAACGGATGCACAGTGTTCCTGTGGAAGGTACATATATAATAAGGTGCGTGCATACTCACATATCGGCGTGGGCTCTAACGTTGTCTGTTCAACTACGACATAGGCAATGCTAGAGCCTCCGATTTGTGGGACAGACGACGGAGGTGTTCCCACGCTTTCCTTTTGCCTTCAATCACCAACCTAATTTTCCAGCAAACCGTATGGCCGTATGGGAACTACGCCGACACAAAACAGATTAGAATTATGAGAAAGTTTATCAACTGTGTTGAAACAATGAGAAAGAATCTGTTGGCGTTCACAACCATCCTCTGCTGCGCAACGGCCGCAACCGTTTTCACAGCCTGTGGAGACGACAACAACAACGAGACCTCTTCTGACACGAAGTCGACAAAAATGGAACTTCTATTGTCGTTCTCGGAGTCAGAGGATATAATGAAGTACTGTGATGTCAGCATTGAGTACAACGACGGAACTGGCGCAAAGACCGAGAGTCTGACCAACACGACATGGACAAAGGCGCTTACGGCCAAGCTGCCCGCATCCTTCTCAATCAAGAAGACAGTCACGCTGAAAGCTGGGGTTGACTTGTCCACCGATACCACAACATTCAATTGCATTGAAACATACTCTTACAGATACAATGTTGTCAACGCTGACGGTGGCGTCACAGCAACCGATGGGCATTCAAAAGAGACAGAATGTGAAGCCGAGGCACGTCAGATGGCAGAGGGTATCAAAAATGGCGATTTCAATGAGAGTTTTACCTTAGTTTTTGACGCTAACGGCAAGCTGACAAAGAAGTAATTTCTTCTCCATAACCGACATCACTTTTTAAAACCCAGAACATATGAAAACAAAATTATTAGCAACTGTTATTGCCTGTATGGCCGTGTTGACTGCCAGCACGCAGACTACAGACTTAAAGCGGTTCTTCGAGATAAACGACTACTTTATTTGGACTGAACAAAAGTTTACTACAGATTTCCATACTGAAATATATCGTGGGGATGGGTATCTTGCTGGGATGCAGGTAATAAGATATATATTTACAGGAGTTCAGAAAGATGAGACTGTTCCTAATACACCTCTTGACACCCTGACTGCCTTTTCCTCATTTACTGATATGTATGGCAGGGAGCATTGGAGAGACGATAACTCCAAGAATATTTTGAGTGCTGTAAATCGATATATCAAGTTTAGTGCTATTAGAAAAACATTTGATACGTGTCTCACACTTAGCAGAGGCGGCGTGTATGCTGTTCGCACCTATATCGACTTTTTGGAGTTTGACAAGCGCGACACCATAACCATCAAGGATGATCCTACGCTTCGCATTAAAGGCGAGACTGTGGTAAAAACAGGCAACGATGTCAACGTTATGGCTTTCTATAATACAGGTTATCCATTTGACATCAACTCCTTGACTGGCAATGAATATGCAAAGGTGACAGTCTACAAACACATTACCGACTCGACAGCGGCAGAAATGTCAACCCAGCAGTTTCAGCTTCACTTGAAAGACGAGGCTCATCCTTTGGTGGCTGCTATCGACACGTTAGATCTCCGCATCCAGAAACCAGAGCCTGGCGCATACACCATGCGGTTTGAGTCAAACTGGAATGCCGTCAAGAACCGCGACTTGCCAATATCGGTACAGGACACCTTGCGTGCCACTGTCAGTCTTGACAAACAGACATACAACTTGTCAACCGACAAGAAAGCTCGCCTTAACTTGACGATGGATTATGGCTATCCGCATATATTTGCAGTGAAGCCTGACACGATTCCCACCATCCGTATATCGGCAGTAATTAAGGAGAGTGCTCAGCATGGTGACACCATATTCTGCGATTCGCTAAAGATGGCCAACGACTCCTTGCAGACAAAGGATTTATTTTACAAGGGCGATTGGGAACTTGACCTTACGAAAATCGACCAATCAAAGCTGAATGGCACGGGTTCGGAGAAGCAACTACATGTCACCATCAGTTTTAATAGCCAGAAACAATATGCAGCGGTTCTTCCTGTCAGCATCATGCCAAATACCACCGACATCCCCAATGTCAGTGCCAGTGACAAGAATGATGAATCCGTCTTTATGATTAACGGTATGCGCGTAAATCCGAAACGCAGACTGCCTGCAGGTATTTATATTCGAGGAGGAAAGAAAATAATCGTCAAATAATCTCTATACAACGGTTATGACAAACAACATAAAGGCAATGATTATTATGAAAAGAATGATTTCTGTCAGGGTGCTCCTCTTGGCACTCTCGCTGCTGTGCAGCTTCGGTGTGGCGGCACAGATTAGAGCGGTTGACGCCGAGTCGGGACTCCCCGTAAGCTACGCCAGCGTGTTCGACGATGCCACAGGCAAAGTAGTTGGCATCACTTCCAGCGACGGACTGCTTCCGTCCGCAGCAGGCTCGTGCAGCAAGATTTCCTTGCAGCACATCAACTACGAACCGGCCGCCATGCTCGTTAACGCCATTGCCGACCATACCATAAAGCTCACCCCACGCGAAGCCTATTCTGTCAATGAGGTCACTGTGAACAAGGACAAAAGCGACTATGTGCGCCTCAAATGGTATGTGCGCCGATACACCATGATCAACGGCGTGGTGTCGGCAGTAGGCGAGACCCTATACTATGGCTATTACGATGAGAACAGCAAGAAACTCAAGAAGGATCTCCAACTATCGCAAAAGCTATTGCGCAATGAGTCGGTATTCGAGGGGCAGAAGAAGATGGTGAAGGGTTTGGGCAGCGAACTCTTGCCTTTCTCCAATTGCGTGAAAGTGTCGTCTGCAATCACGAACTTTCCCAAATTCAAAATAGGCAAACGCTACCACCACTATAAGGGGGAAAATAAGTTGTATACATCTTTCTTAAGATGCGACGACAAGGCGCAACGGCTGGAGTATGTATGCGACAGCGGCTATGTTGACAAGCCGTTCAACTTGTGGATCTTTGGCCTTTCCATTAGCGACGTATATCGTACCGTGTCGTTCAATTCCGCCTATGGCAAACCTGGCTTGTCAACGTTGCAGAATTCCACATGTTCTGCTCGCCTTACCCACAACAAGACCAAAACGGCAATCGACATGTACGTGGAGGCGTATGTCTTGGGTGTGGACTATGACACCAAGGCTGGGCTTAAGGCTCTTGAAAAGCAACTGGCAGCCAAGCGCAAGAGTGGCACAAAGGAGCCATTTGTACGCCCCACTGGCTTTCCTCCATTCAACAAGAATGTGGCAGAAGCTATGACCCACATGAAGGAAGCGAAAGAGTAGTGGCTTGCGAAATATTTTGAGTCTTTCCGACATTTCGAGTGGTACGACCTGATTTTTGCCTCAAAACAGCAGTAATTTTCATCAGAAATCACATACATTTTCGTCAAAGATATCATATATTTTTGCCAAAAATCGATATGATTTTTCGCGGCCGCCACAACACTATGCAGGACAAAGAGTTACAAAAGCACCCGTCGCGAGGCCTCCCACAGAAAGCAAAGAGAACAGCGGCATCTCTTTTCACACTGAAACAACCACAACTACCAACAAACAATAATAACAGCCTATGAAAAAGTTATTTTTGACATTCGCAGCCGGGCTTTGCATTGCAATGACGGCTATGGTCAGCACCTCGTGTTCTGACAAGGACGAGACCCAAAATCCCGTTGAAGAGGAGATGACAGACACCGAACCCGTTGACAACACACCGACGGCAGATGCAATGACGACCAAGACCAACGCCAAGGCATACGTGTTTGAAGGTGATTACGGCGACATCGGCAAGAAAGTTCTGACCCGAATTGCAAACAGGCAATCGGAGGTTGACAGTACCACCAAGCTGATTTTCATTCCGGCAGAGAAATATGCCACACTGTCAAAGGCGGAAAAGGACAGCATCGCCGTTGCATACAAGCATGGAGCAAAGATACTTGTTGACCGCCCGTCGGCCTCTGAGATGATGTTGATGGCGTTCTCCATTCCCGACGGTTCCGCAATCACGACTGTCCCGGAATCAAAGCCCAATGACGAGGCAGTGGAGATGTGGGGCTTCAACCTTTCATCCGATGTATTTGGAATGGATATTCCCGTGAACGACAGTACCGACACGTCGGCTGCCAACCGTGCCGTACTGACTGACTATGAGGAAGGATTGTTTGCCGACGAAGCCGCAGAATGGGTCAACACCGACCAAAACACCGTGGTGCAGACAAGAATGGCTGGAGCTGCCACACGCACGAACACCGAGCTAAGCAGTATTCTTGACGCACAGACTGACACGTGGGTCGTTTCTGTATCAACTGATTATTTCTATAAATTGAAAGGCAAACAGACACCCTACACCGTGTTTACCGCCATATACGCCGTGCATAAATTCAGCACAAATACGGACTACTACCTCATTGACCAGACCCTGACGGGGAACAACAGCACTTTCTGGCTCGGCGAATGGACGCAAAAGAATTACAAGGCTGACGGTGATGGCGGCAAGCACAACTGGAGAATGCAGGGTTTCTATGCCAACAACTGGGAGTTGGAAAACCGCATGACAATCGGAGAGTGGGGCAACTACGTGAAACTTAACGATGGATTGACTCTGGTGAAACATGCGCCCCTGTCAACAAATGCATCTACCACCACATCTACATCCACCAACTGGAATATCGGCGGTGAACTAGGCAGTAGCGGTGCTGGCCTCACAGGAGGAATATCCGGCTCGGTAGGGTCCTCGCAGACGCTGATGGACATCTCGACAGTGGACAAGTGTTTGGGCGGAGAAACCTGTCAAAACAATGCATGGTGGCAATACACAATAGATCCCTTGAGACAAGTAAAGGAAAAACTCACATACTCGTTTGTTGCTCCGCCCAAAGCCGCAACCGAAACGTTTCTGTGTGAACAGTCGTGGTTATGGGAACTGAAAAATGCGTCACAATACAACAACCTGTATCTGCGCACCGACTTCAATATAGAGTTTTTCCGTACCCTCATAAGAAATCCGTTTGTCTGCTATGCAAGGTGTGAAAATGCCCATTCATGGTATTCACATCGTATCAAAATAACGCTTCCGAAACGCACAAAGTGATATGAACACATAAGAAGGGTACTGAAAATCAGAAAAACGTAACACATGACTTGTTACACTGATTTTCAGTACCCATCATAAACAAAAGCAAATACATGAAAAAAGCAACATTGACATTAATGTTGGCCCTCGCAACAACATTTGCGTGGGCTGGCGACAAGACCAAGAGTCTGACGAAGACGCAGGCCAAGGAGGTGGAGAAAGAAGTGGTAGCCGAGTGGAAGGCAAGCGAGAAAGCACGTCTGGAATATATCATGACCGACAAGGCAGTGAAGAATGGTTCCCTCGTCATGCCAATCCACTGGCAGACATACGGCACCGAACCTGCCGACGGACGTATCCTAAGAAAATCGTGTGGCGCCAGGAGGACAATCAGGCGTCTGCTTTCTACTGGCTGAAGGTGAAGCCGAAGAAAAACTCACGCCACAAGGAGGTGCGCGCTTCGTATGAGGGCAACACTGTGACCATTGAAAAGTGCGACTACAAGCACCTGACCATTTGCCTCAACGACCAGATGATGGACCTCGACAAGCCGGTGAAGGTAATATTCAACGGCAAGACCATATCCAACCATAAGGTGAAGCGCACACGAAAGAATATGGAGCGCAATCTAAAGCTGCGGCAGGACGAACGCTATGCCTTCCCGGCAGAGATAAAGATCACTTATAAGAAATCGGGAAACTGGTTTGAACTTTTGGTAGTGAAATAGCAGTTGCCAGATGTCTCACTCACGCATCTTTCCAATCAATGAGCGGTGGCAATTTACAGAACCACCCATTAATATTAAACCGTCAAGCATAATAGAGATTATGCCTGACACAAAATGATTTTCAAACATGAAAAAGTATCTTATGGCCACAGTTGCCTTAATCTGCATGACTATGACGTGTGTAATGTTTGCCGCATGCAGCAGCGACAATGACGAGACTGCAAACATCATTTATTACCGTGCCAACGGCAGGATAAGTGCCTCAGGTTCTGACATTGCTGAAACTTTCTCAAGTGTCGCTGCTGTCGCCGACTATACGACAGCTATCGAAAGTGTTGCCAAAGACTACAGCACTGTTTCAAAGGACAATGAAGTAATCGCTGCCTGCGACAAAGTATTTGCAAGTCATCGCACCAACCATCCTTCATGGAAAGGCACTGTCACTATCACCAAGTATCAGGGATTGGACAATCAGACCGGCAAAGTCATCAAGACCTATACGTACGAATAACACGACACCCTCAAATACCTCTTAGTGACAGCGTTTTCGCCGTCACTAAGAGGTGCATAAAGGACCTATTCTTCTATGGCACAAAATAAGCTTTTTGAACTCTTGATGCAAACATCGAGTGCCGCGCTTGGCACCATTATTGGCATCATTGTAACCATCGGCACAACATACTACCAGCAAAAGCAGGAAAAGGAGCAAATGGAACGGATAGCGGCTTTGATGGTGATTCATAACATTGATGACTTTTGCGACGATTTGGATAAAAAGATCAAGAAACTGGAAGCCAGAGACAATCTGAATATGTTTGTATGGGAGCATTACGAGAACAATACCCTCGGCAAGGTTTCTGACGACACATTAGGATTGTTCGTGCAATATCTGATGACATTCGACACTTTTACCGTGGACAATACCGCAGAGAACATCTTCAGCACAAACATTGATACATGGAAGAGCATTGGCAGCAGTGCGTTCGTTGAGTGTGTAGGCAAATGTTTCAATGAAAAGAACAAAATGGTAAAGACCAATGAAGATCTTGAGCGTTCCCGCATGCAGCAATACTACAATGTGCAAATGACTATTTATTTATGTCCAAAACGGTGCAAGTCGCAGCTTGAGGCGGTAAAGCGCATTTTCAAGAACAAGAAAATATGCTTCTTCATCAAAAAACAGCACCAGTTCTACATTGGCTTTATGAAGACCGGACTGGAAGCCCTAAGAACAGAAAACCGAAAAAACAAGAAGCTAATGAAGGTGACGGAAGAGGAGTTGAAACAGTTTGGCTACCATGACTTTGGTGAATACAAATCAAAACGCTATATAAAATGATGCCACAACGGGCTGAAAGCCCAGAACTACTCAAAATATAGGAACATAAAACTGGACAGCCTACTTGCAAATCGTATGTTTTCATCTTAGTGACGGCATTTTCGCCGTCACTAAGCCTTTTAGTAATCTTGCTGTTTCGAAAAAAATACCAGCTTGATTTTTTACTTTTCATCATTTGCCGGGTCGTCTAAAAAGCGTAGCCTTAAAAAAAAGGCTTGCTGGAAAGTGCCGCATCAAGTGACTAAAAAAAGAAACAACAAGCAATACAACATGAAACGTTTATTCTCACTATTCCTATTGGCCGCGCTGGTTTGCGTGGCGAGCGTGGCAGGCAATGTCCGCGAGGTGGCAGTGCATTACAATGAAGCCACGGCCACAGTACAGGTAAGCCCCGACATCGAAGCGCAGGTCGGCGTTAGCGTCAATGGCGCAGATGTGCAGGTGAGCCAGAGCGCCGACGTGTGCGACGAAATAACCTACCGTCTAAGCGGCACGTCCGACAACGGCTCGTTCCTGCACAACGGCGACTACAAGATCACACTCTCCTTTGAGGGACTCAATCTCACGAGCCAGACTGGAGCCGCCGTGCAAATAAAAAACGACAAGCGCATAGCCGTGGTGATGAAGGAGAACACCGACAATGTGATTGCCGACATGGAGGGCGGTTCGCAAAAGGCATGCATGACAGTGAAGGGACACGCTGAGTTTCAAGGCACTGGCACACTCACCATAAACGGGCGTGGCAAGCACGCCCTGAAGTGCGACGAGTATGTCGAGCTGAAGGATTCCACCGGCACGCTCAACATGACCAGCAGCGTAAAGGACGGCATACACACCGACGAGTATGTGCTCATAAACGGAGGCACGCTCAACATCACGGCCACAGGTGGGGGCTATTGGGACAAGGACGACCTGAAGACAAAAGCCCCAGCCTGCATAAACAGTGCGGCAAGCGTGACGGTAAACGGCGGCAAGCTAAACCTCAGCAGCACAGGCGACGGCGGCAAGGCCGTGAAGTGCGACAGCGTGTTCACCATGAATGGCGGCGAGATCAAGGCCAGCGCCACCGGAAAGAGATACATATACGAGGCTTACGAAGGCGACAGGAATGACACCGACAACATTCCCGACTCGCTGAAGACATCGCCAAAGGCCATCAAGGCCGACTGCGGAATACTCATAGCCGGCGGCACGCTCAACCTGCGCACCGAGAACGACGGCGGCGAGGGACTTGAAAGCAAGGACACGCTGACCATAACCGGAGGCACGCTCAACATCGACGCCTACGACGACTGCATCAACGCGGCCGGCGACATACGCATAAGCGGAGGCGACCTGCTGCTCAACTCGCTCGACAACGACGGCATCGACACCAACCAAAGCATGTACATCTCGGGCGGCAACATAGTGACGCTGGGCAACTACAAGCACGAGCTGGGCATCGACGTCAACGACAAGAGCCCCAACAAGAACCTTTGCATCACAGGCGGCAGCATAGTGTGCGTGGGCGGCACGTCGCAGGTGGCACATCCCGCGGCATGCACTGGCGCGCAGCCTGTGGCCTACTACAAGGGCAAGCTGGCCGCCGGCACATCCCTGCTTCTGCGCTGTACAACTGACGACACCGACATACTGCGCTACAAGCTCGACCGCGACTATACCCAAGAGGCAGGAGGCGCAGCCCCGGAGCTTTGCCTGATGCTCACCGACCCTGCCATGCTGGAGGGCAGTGCCTACCAGCTGGTTGACGAGAGCGCATCGACGGTGCTTGCCTCGGTGGCCGAGCTGGCGTCGCCCTACTGCTACATGCAAGCCGAAGACAGCATATTCGCCAAGCGCACATTCACCCTCGCGCAGTACACCATGCCCTATCGCCAGGCCGACGTCTGCGCCAGCAGCCCCGAGGCTCCAATCCTCGTGCTCTACCTGCACGGAGGCACTGCCCGTGGAAACGACAACGAGGGACAGCTGAAGGAGCCTGGCGTGTCGGACATTTACAGCTATCTTGTGAGCCACAACCTGCCGGCAACGCTCATAGTGCCGCAATGCCCTGCCGGGGGCGGCTGGACGAGTCAACTGCGCAAGGTGGTGAACAGCCTGATGGCGCAATACGCAGCCGACGGCACGCACGACGCAAACCGCATATACGTGTTGGGAGGCTCAATGGGAGGCACGGGAACTTGGACACAGCTCAGCTACTTCCCCAACTTCTACGCCGCCGCAATGCCTGTGGCCGGCAACCCCACCGGACTTGACGCGGCCAATGTGGCCACGACACCGGTGCTGACAGTGATGGGCACCGCCGACGTGCTAATGAGCATACCTGCGGTTGAGGCGTTCAGGTCAAGCGTGGTAGCCGAAGGCGGCACCGTGATACTTGAGACAGAAGAGGGATGGAGCCACCAGAACACGTGCGAGCAGAGCTATACCGACGAGCGGCTTGACTGGCTTTTCTCGCACGTGAAGGAAAGCCAGACGGCCATTGGCAACGTCGTTGACAACGGCGAACCGTCGCAGTCGCCTATCTACGACCTTTGCGGACGCCGCATAGCAAAGCCGTCGCACGGGGTGTACATCCAAAACGGAAAGAAATACATACGCTGACAACCTGCCGCATCTGCCGACATCATTTTTGCCCATTGGCCTACATGAGGATACATCAGTAGGCCAATGGGCTTTTTTTGTCGTCACTTACACCTGCGCGATGCTCCCATAAGGAACTTTTTGCGTAATTTTGCCGCACGGTTGGCAGTGTGTGGAATGCGCATGAGCCGACGGCAAAACAAAATTTCAAATAAATCAACTTCACAACAGACATGAAGATACAGATAATCAACGGACCCAACCTCAACCTTCTTGGCGTGCGCGAGCCGGGCATCTACGGCAGCGACTCGTTTGAGAGCTACCTCAAGACGCTGCGCGCGGCCTACCCCGACGTGCAGATAGACTACTACCAGAGCAACATCGAGGGCGAACTGATAAACAAGTTGCAAGAGGTGGGCTTCACCTTCGACGGCGTGATACTCAACGCCGGAGCCTACACCCACACCAGCGTGGCGCTGCAAGACTGCCTGCGCTCGCTGCGCTGCCCGGCGGTGGAGGTACACATATCCAACGTACACAAGCGCGAGGAGTTCCGCCACCACTCATTCATATCGTGCGCCTGTCTGGGCGTGATATGCGGTTTCGGACTCGACTCCTACCGCCTCGCGCTCGAAGCTCTGTTGAGACACAAGCAATAACGCATGGACTACGCATCACTCGACGACTATGTGCTGAGCCACACAGAGCCTGAAGGCGACTACCTATACCGCCTCTACCGCGCCACCAACATACAGCTGCTGCACGGACGCATGGCCAGCGGCCACCTGCAAGGGCGGCTGCTGAAGATGCTCGTGGCAATAAGCGGAGCGAGAAACGTGCTCGAAGTGGGCACGTTCAGCGGCTACAGCGCCATCTGCTTGGCCGAGGGACTGCCCGAGGGCGGCAAGGTATACACATTCGAGATTAACGACGAGCAGGAGGACTTCACCCGTCCGTGGATTGAAAACAGTCCTGTGGCCGACCGCATTGAGTTCATCATAGGCGACGCGGTGGCCGAGGCCCCCAAGCTAGGGGTGAGCTTCGACCTGGCCTTCCTCGACGGCGACAAGCGCACTTACCGCGAGGCTTACGAGATGGCCCTCACGGTTGTAAGGCCGGGTGGGCTCATTCTGGCCGACAACACGCTGTGGGACGGCCACGTGGTTGACCACTCCTACGACAAAGACCGGCAGACCGTGGGCATCGAACGCTTCAACGACATGGTGGCAAGCGACGCGAGGGTGGAGTGCGTGATGTTGCCACTGCGCGACGGACTGACGCTAATACGAGTGAAAGACACCGAGAGATGAAGACAAGACTGCTTTTCCTTCTTAGGCTCTACGCCCTGACGCTGGCCATATTCGTGCTGCAAAAGCCGGTGTTCATGTTGGCCGACGCTCCGCAGAGGGCGCACTACGGGCTGTCCGACTATCTGCAGGTGATGGCCAACGGACTGCTGCTCGACGTTCCCGTGGCCGGCTACCTCATAGCCCTCCCACTGCTTTTCACCCTCGTGTCGGCCTGGTTGCCATGGCGGATAAGCCTGCGCCGACTTTCAACAGCATATTATGTCATAATATCCACGGTTGTCGCGCTCGCTTTTGTGGCCGACACGTCGCTCTATCCCTTCTGGAAATTCAAGCTCGACGCAACCGTTTTCTACTACATCGACACTCCCAAGGACGCCTTCGCCAGTGTCTCTGTGGGCTATATGGCCCTGCGGATATTGCTGATAGTGCTTTATGCCGCCGCCCTCGTGTGGCTATTGCGGCGGGCAACACCACGCGAGCTGCGCCCAATCGGCGGTTGGCGTGGCAAGACGGGGCTTTCGCTGCTGCTCGTGGCACTCATCGCCCCCTTGGCGATAAGCATCCGTGGAGGCTTGGGCGAGTCGACGGCCAACGTGGGCAAGGTGTATTTCTCCGAGGACGAATACCTCAACCACTCGGCCATCAACCCCGTGTTCAGCATGATAGCCTCGCTCGACAAGGCCGAGAACTACGCCGACGAGTTCAACTACTTCAGCGAGGACGAGCGCAAGCGGCTGTTTGACGGTCTCTATCCCGACACCGAGGCCGACACCGCCACACTGCTGAACACCACCAGGCCGAACATCATCGTCATAATAATGGAGAGCTACGGCGGACAGTTCATAAAGGCCGTGAGCGGACGCGACGACATAGCCCCCAACTACAACCGACTGGCCACAGAGGGCATACTTTTCACCCACTGCTACTCCAACAGTTTCCGCACCGACCGTGGCACCGTGTCGACACTGAGCGGCTATCCCAGCTTCCCGACGCTGTCGGTGATGAAGCTTCCGGCAAAGAGCCGCACACTGCCGTGCCTGGCCTCGACGCTCAACACTGCGGGCTACACGAGCAGCTTCCTGTATGGCGGCGACATCAACTTCACCAACATGAAGAGCTATCTGCGCACCGGGGGTTACGCCAACATAGTGAGCGACGTGGATTTTCCGGCCCAACAGCGCAAGGACAACCCCTGGGGAGCCAACGACGACGTGACCTTCGACCGGTTGCTCTCTATTGCTAAGTCACAGAAAAGTGAGCCTTGGCACATAGGCTATCTCACTTTGAGCAGCCATGAGCCGTTCGTTGTGCCATACCACAGACTGAAGGAGCAGATACCAAACGCGTTCGCCTTCACCGACGAGTGTCTCGGGCGTTTTGTCGAGAGCATACGCCGCACGCCGCTGTGGCGCAACTTGCTCATAGTGTGCATACCCGACCATGGCTTCGCCTACCCAGAGCACATCACCCACGAGCAGCACCACCACAACACGATGCTGTGGCTTGGGGGAGCCGTGGCTCGCCACAGGGTGGTCAGCACGCTGATGAACCAGAGCGACATGGCCGCCACGCTGCTCGGGCAGCTGCGCTTGTCGCACAAAGACTACACCTTCAGCCGCGACATATTCAGCCCCGGCTACAAGTATCCATTCGCTTTCTTCACCTTCAAGGAGGGCTTCGGCCTGGCCGATAGCACCGGCTGCACCGTCTATGACCTCATCGGCGACCGCACAGCCGAAGACCATCCTACTGATAACAGTAGCAATCCGGAACTGACGCGCCTCCGCACCAATCGCGCAAAAGCAATAATACAAAGCTTTTATGACGATATAGGACGGAGATAAGTGAAGAGTGAAGAATTCTAATGCAACATAAAGGCAATTAAATTCTTCACTCTTCGTTCTTCACTCTTCACTTAATTTGTCTATCAGATACTGCCTCACGTCGCGCCAACGGTAGAATGGGGCGCAGTCGGTTTTGACGGGCAGAGTGGCTTCGTTCTCGTTGAGAAGCACCTTTAGAAAAATTTCCTTGTCGTCCTTGTTCTTGCGGAAAAACACGAGCTGCACGTTTGAACCCATAGGGAAGATGCGGTAGTTGACCCATCCCTTGCGCTCCAGCGAGCTGAAGTCGTCGGTTTTGAGGTCATATCCGTTGATGCCCATGAGGCACACGAGCGGCAAAACGCACACCTCGTGACCAAAACGAAGCGTGGCTCCAGGGTGTTCAAGAGCCAGACAACTGTCGGCTTCTTCTATCATCTTGCGCAGCAGATGGCTCTGCGAATAAGGCTTTTTGCCGCCGTTGAGCGTGCAGTGGCCGTAATCGGCATACCACGAAGCGTTGCCGGCACGCCAATAGCCGTATAGTTCATTGTCGGTAAACACGTCATAGAGGGTTATTGACGCACTGCTCGGGCAGTTCTGTATGCTCGATGCGAGCTTGAGCAACTTGTCGTTCAACTGCCGCGCATCCACGTTTTGGCTCACGTAAGCAGTATCGTTGAACAGTCTCTTCATAGGACTGTTCCAGTCTACATTGTCTTCATAAAATTTGTCGAGAGCTTCCTTCATATCTGAGTTGCGGCGTCCGCGCGACCGTCCTCGGTCACTGTGGTTCAGATAGTCCATGTCTCTCTGGCTCGCATCGTGGCGTATGACGAGTTGCGGATTGAGCCTTGCCAGCTCCTGAAGCTCGTTTTCCATCGAGAGGATGCACCTTATCACCACCGTACTCTTGGCATCCACCACGGCACTGCCGCTGAACACCTCGGGAAAACGATTATACATCCGTCGGGCTATGGCGCGGTGCTGTTCAGCTCCAAGCGGAGTGAGTTCGCCCAAACGTCCTGCTGCCTCATCGCGCAGCAACCGTATGCGCCTCAAAACGTCACGCCCAAGCGGTGTCAACTTGCCCAGACTGTCGGCCTCAGCCAGCATCTCACAGGGCTTTTCATAGTCGCTCCTGCTTATCATATAGCGCGAACCGTGTCGGCCGTAGTGACTTATGTAGAACGGATGCAGATCCTTTGGCGTAGGAGTCAGTCCGTTTGGACTCGGATTGGGATAGGCCAAAAGGTTGCTTCCCGACAGTCGGATGTTGCCAGACATCTCTTTCTTTACGCTCTGCGCGGTTGCCACTGCCGCAAAAAACAGCGACATGGCCACCAGCAGCAATACTCTCTGTCCAGCCTTGTGATTATTATTAGTCTTCATTCTGATAGTCATTTTAGTTCTTAAAGCATACTTCCACGAGTCAATCCAGATACTTCATGAGCACGTCCCACACTGCCGCTATGTGGCAGAGGCTGCCAAGGAGCACAAAGAAGTGGAACACCGTGTGCATATACCGCCGCTTGCGCAGTGTGTAGAAGCACGCTCCAGTGATGTAGCACACGCCCTCGGCCACGATAAGCCACACCGTTGCGGCGTTGACACAGTGAATGAGCGGCTTGAAAGCCACAAGCACAGACAGTCCCATGCCCACAAAACAAGCCGTTTCGAGGTTGCTGTGCTCCTTCAAACGGATGAAACTCATCACCGTTCCCACCACGGCGCACAGCCAGACGAAGCCGAACAAGCCCCATCCCCAGCCTCCTTGTTGCCGCAGGGCTATCAGTGTAAGGGGCGAATACGACCCGGCTATGTGCCAGTATATGGCGGCATGGTCCCATCGGCGCAACCGTTCGCGCCACCGGCTGCGGCGCGGTGTGGCGTGATATACGGTCGACGCAATGTATGAACCGAGCATACCGAACAGATAGAGCATCACTCCGAGGCGTGCCCAACCGTTGCCATAGCGGAAGCAAAATATGAGGAAAGCCACGCCAACACCCACGCCGATGATTATTCCGGCGGCATGCGACCATGCGTTCCACAGTTCTTCCTTATGCGTATACCGTATTGCCATTGTTCCTTAATTCTTCACTTACTTCCCTCTCCTTTTCTTCGGCTTGGGCTTGTCTTCGCCATCTTCCGCGGCAATGGTGAAGTCGAGCAGCCGCCGTTCTATGTCGGCCTTGGCCACTTGTATGCGCACGGGGTCGCCCAGCTGGTAGCGGTTGTGGTGGCGACGGCCAACGAGCTGGTAGTTCTTCTCGTCGAAGTCGTAGTAGTCATCGTCGAGGTCGCGCATCGGCACCATGCCCTCGCAGTGGTTTTCGTCTATCTCGCAGTATATGCCATAGCTCTGAATGCCGCTAATGTGAGCGTCATAGACGTTGCCTATCTTGTCGGCCATGAACTCCACCATCTTGTACTTGATGGAGTCGCGCTCGGCGTTCTGCGCCACAATCTCCATGTCGCTGCAGTGTTCGCACAGCTCCTCGTAGTGGTCCTTGTTGACCGAGCGTCCGCCGTTCTGGTATTTGGTGAGCAGACGGTGCACCAGCGTGTCGGGATAGCGGCGTATGGGCGACGTGAAGTGGGTGTAGTAGTCAAACGCGAGGCCATAGTGGCCGATGTTGTGAACGCTGTACTTTGCCTTCATCATGGCCCGTAGTGCCACCATCTCTATCAGGTTTTGCTCCCTCTTGCCGGCGCACTGCTCCATGAGAGCGTTCAGACTCTTTGATATTGCACCCTTTGTGCCCGTGGTCTTCATCTTGTAGCCGAACTTGACCACGAATCCGCGCAGCGTCTCCAGCTTTGTCGGGTCGGGCTGGTCGTGCACACGGTAGGGCAAAGTCTTCGGTTTCTGCCCGCGCTTCACCTTGCCTACGCTCTCGGCCACTGTGCGGTTGGCCAGCAGCATGTACTCCTCGACGAGCTTGTTGGCGTCCTTCGACTTCTTGAAATAGCAGCGCACTGGTTTGCCATTCTCGTCGATGTCGAAACGAAGTTCCTCGCGGTCAAACTTCACTGCGCCGTTAGCAAACCGTTTTTCGCGCAGCTTCTTGGCCAGCCGGTCGAGCTGTATCAGTTCTGCGGCATATTCGCCTGTGTAGCCGTCCTTGCCCGGAGCCGGAGCGGGCATGCCCTGACCGTCTACAACGCCGTTCCGTTCAAGCGTTTCCTGTACTTCTTCATATACGAAGCGGCGGTCGCTCTTTATCACAGTGTGTACCAATCGCCACCGTTTTATGTCTGCATCGTCGTCCAAAGCAAATATTACGCTGTAGGCCAGCTTTTCCTCGTTGGGGCGCAGCGAGCAGATGAAGTTGCACAACCGTTCGGGCAGCATGGGCACGGTGCGGTCAACGAGATACACGCTTGTGGCCCGCTTGTATGCCTCTTTGTCGATAATCGACCCTTCGGTGACGTAGTGCGACACGTCGGCAATGTGTACTCCCACCTCCCAAAGGCCATCGTCGGTGCGGCGTATGGACAGAGCGTCGTCGAAGTCCTTGGCGTCGTGGGGGTCTATGGTGCAGGTGAACACGCTGCGGAAGTCCTCCCTCTCCTCCAAATCCTTCTGGGTTATATCGGCCTTGATGTCCTCTGCGGCCTTCTCCACGTCCTCCGGATAGGTATAGGGCAGTCCGTATTGCGCCAGTATGGCGTGCATCTCGGTGTTGTTGTCGCCCTGCTCTCCGAGCACGTCAATCACTTCAGCCATTATGTTGCGGTGGTCAGCGTCGGGCCACTGCGTCACCTTCACCACCACCTTGTCGCCCGTCTTACCGCCCTTGAGCTTGCTCTTGGGAATGATAATGTCGTTCACCACAAGATTGGCCTGCGGCAAGAGAAACGCCAAGTCGCCCTCCACGCGCAGCTTGCCCACCATCGTGTCGTGGGCGCGCTTGATTATGGCGGTCACCATAGCCTCCTTGATGTGGTTCTGACGGCGCGCAAGGAATGTCACCTGCACCTTGTCGCCGTCCAGTGCGGCCATGCTGTTGCGCTCGGCCACAAACACCGGCAGACTGCCATCGGCGGGTATGAAACTGTTTTTACCGTTGGCCTTGCGACGGAACGTACCCTCCTGCACCTGCGTCTTGGTGTTCAGTCGGTAGGAGTTCTCGCTCACCTTGGTCAGGAAGTCGTCCCACGCCATATCCTCCATCGTGTCGATGGCAAGCATTTTCATCGGGTGAGTGTCCAGTTTGAGTGTCTTAAAGATATACTTGAAGTTGAGCGTGTCGCCCGGATTTGCCAGAAACAGCTTCTGCACAGCCTCGGCTATGTCCTTTCTGCCTATTCGTTTGCCACCTTTTTTCTTTTTCATAACCATATAGTTTTTGGTGAATTACTACATTGCAAATATAAACAAATAAAATCGGTATAACCGAATTTGGCGAGACAAAAACGCCTATAGGTGGGTTCTATAAATTACCACCGTAACAAACAACAAAACAATATGGGTTACGTTTTGCCGTCTTTTGGACTCTTTTCGGTCCATATCGCCACCTCGCTCGGTCGCAATGCTCGCATTGCTCCCTTGCTCGCTGACGACATGTACTCGAAAATAGTCTCAAAATCCAGCAAAGCTAATTTATAGAACCCACCTAAAACTCAGCGTATGTAACCATTTGTTCTTCAAAATGGAACATCCAGAAACTAATATATGATTGCAATGCGAAATTTATTCGTAACTTAGCAGCATAATTGTAAGCAAAGACTGCGGCATTATGGTGGAAATAGTGAACAAATATTTTGACCAAAGATTGCATACATTTTTGGCCAAAATAGATGCATTTTTTCAATATAAATGCTTACTTTTGCGCACGTCAAGTCCGCTTGCAATTCTCACAAGCCTACTTTTGAGGAAAACTCAAACATACACTATTGTGATGAAAAATCACGTTTATTAGGACAAAGAATTGTGGCGGACTTGATTTTCCTACCTCACACAAACTAGCTCATTCGGGGATATTACATTCCGTTTTTTTTATCCAGACTGGCTTGTGGGTGTATTCTATAAATAATTTTTTGTGTAAATTTGCCATACATAAAAATCAAGAGCTGCTATAAGTAATGTTCAAAGAATAAGTTCCTCAAGTTTGCCCTGTATTTTTAGGCGGTTTTGTGGCTTCTTTGAAGGAGCATAGCGAGCTATGTGACTGAAAGATAGTGCAAGCCGAACGCAATGAAGCTTGCTTCAATTGCTGAGGCGCAGCCTATCTTATGCAAAAGAAGTCGCAAAAACGACAAAAAGACAGGGCGTGAAGACTACAGAATGTACATCCGCAAACTTGTGGAAGTTATTTTTTGAACATTACTAAAATAAACGTAGAAAAATGAAAATAGTATTCGCAACAAACAACAAGAACAAGTTGGCCGAGATTAGAGAGATACTCGGCGAGAAAATGGAAGTGTTGTCGCTCGAAGACATCAACTGTCACGACGAGATACCCGAAACGGGCAGCACGCTTGAGGAAAATGCCATGCAGAAGGCGGAGTATATATATAGCAGGTATGACATGAGCGTATTTGCCGACGACACGGGGCTTGAGGTGGACGCTCTGGGTGGCGAGCCGGGCGTATATAGCGCGCGCTATGCCGGCGGTGAGGGGCACGACAGTGAGGCCAACATGACCAAGCTGCTGACAAAATTAGGAGAAAATAACAACCGCAAGGCACGATTTCGCACTGTGATAGCGTTAATAGAGAAGAACGCTGACGGCAACGGACAGCCTACCGTCAACCGGTTTGAGGGCATCGTGGACGGCGAGATAATACGTGAGCGCAAGGGTCAGGGCGGCTTCGGATATGACCCCATATTCCAGCCCGAGGGCTACGACAAGACGTTCGCCGAACTGGGTCACGAGGTGAAAAACCAGATAAGCCACAGGGCAAGAGCCGTGAAGAAGCTGGCGGAATACTTTGCTAAGTGAAGAGTGAAGAATTGATGTGCAATCAAGTGCTGAGACTACTACTCTACTTCGTCACATCCACTTAGCTATAGAACCAACAAAACAACGACATACATGAACAAGGCAATACGCTTGATACTCGCGCTCGCGCTGCAAACTGCAGCCACGGTGTGCGCCGATGCGGCCATTGGCACATGGAAGGCTTACAACGCCTACAAAAACGTGCAGAAGATAGTGGCGGCAGGAAGCAGTCACCTTTTTGTAAGAGCCTCCGACAGACTCTATATGTACAACAACGGCGACGAGTCTATCACCACTTTCGACAAGATAAACAGCCTGCACGACACCAACGTGAAGGATATTGCGTGGAACAGTGCGGTGAAGAAACTGGTGGTGGTGTATGACAACAGCAACATAGACATTGTGGAAACGTCGGGAAACGTGACCAACATCTATGACCTCTACAACAAAAGCATGGTGGAGGACAAGACTGTGAACTCCATGAAGAGCAACGGACGGTACACGTATCTCGCCACAAACTTCGGAGTGATAAAGATTGATGTGGCCAAGTGTGACATCAACGAAACCTGCTATCTGGACACGAAGATACAGAAGGTGGACTTTGAGGGCAACTATATCTATGCGCTCGACATCTATGGCAATGTGCACAAGGCCAGCATGAGCGACAATCTGATAGACAAGAGCAACTGGACGACAGTGACGGAATACAGCCAGAGCCTGTTTGCCGACGACAACAGCGACTGGGAAAAGTATCACACCACGGTGGAAAAACTCAATCCAGACGGGCCAAGTTCAAACCTGTTCTACTTTGTAAAGGTTTTCAATGGCAAACTGTATAGCGCAGGAGGCGCTTTTTCGTCAACCAATGAGGCCGGAAACATCGGAACGGCGCAGGTGTGGGACGGCAACGAGTGGCAAAACTATCAGCAGGACGGCATTGAGGAAACCACAGGCTACAACTACCAGGACATGTGCTGCATAGCCAACGACACCCGCAGAACGGACATTGACCACACTTTCGTGGGCGGAAAAACCGGCTTGTATGAGTTTGAAAACGGAAAGTTGAAGCAGGCTTTCAGCTTTGACAACAGTCCGCTCCAGTCGCCTTTCAGCAGCAAGGACTATGTGATAGTCAACGCGATGACGTTTGACAGCGACGGCAATCTGTGGATGCTCAACTCAAAGTCGGCATCCACCTCGCTGCTCGAATACACCAGCGACGGCCAGTGGGTGGACCACCACAAGAAGGAGTTCATGTATGAAGGGTCGAAGAGTCTGGACAACATGATGAACGCATTCTTCGACAGTCGCGGACTGCTGTGGTTCTGCAACGAACACTGGCGCCAGCCGTCGTTGGGATGCTACAACAAGGCCACCGACGAGGCCAAGATATACACAGACTTCACCAATCAGGACGGTACGAAATATTCGCCCATGGCGGTGTATTGCGCAGCGGAAGACAGGGAGGGCAACGTGTGGGTAGGCACAAACAGCGGACTATTCTATCTCTCGCCGGAAAACATCAGCAACGGTGACGACTATTTCAACCAGTACAAGGTGGCGCGAAACGACGGAACGAACAATGCTGACTATCTGCTGACGGAGGTGCCGGTGACGAGCATTGCCGTGGATGGCGGCAACCGCAAGTGGATTGGTACAACCAACAGCGGGGTTTATCTCATAAGTGACGACAACAACACGCAGATAGCCCACTACACAACGGAAAACAGCGGACTGGCTTCGAACGCCATCAACAGCATCGCCGTGAACGGAAAAACGGGAGAAGTGTTCTTCGCCACACAAAACGGACTGTGCTCATACATAAGTGACGCCACAGAAACAACGGAGGATATGGACAAGGACAATGTGTATGCCTATCCCAATCCCGTCACACCAGAATACACCGGACTGATAACCATAGTGGGACTGAGCTACGCCGCCGACGTGAAGATAACCACCGCAACAGGCAGTCTCGTGGCCGAAGGGCGCAGCACTGGAGGCACCTTCACATGGAACGGACGCGACCGCGACGGCAAACGTGTGGCTTCGGGAGTGTACAATGTGATTACGGCCAAACAGGACGGCTCGAAAGGCACCGTATGCAAAGTGGCTGTGATAAACTAATCAAGACCGCCTCGTTGTAGGAACGAGCACTGCTCGTGACCTTATAAAACAACCGTATTTGCATGGAAAGAAAAGGCTGGATAGACCGCGCAAGGGGAGTGAGCATGATCTTGATACTGCTTTTTCACACCTCTATGTACTATGTAGGGCGCGACACACCACCCTATTCCATGTATGTGGAAAACGCCCTGGCCATGTTCTTCTTCCTCTCCGGCTATCTGTTTCTGGCCAACGGAGCCAGGCTGGACGTGAGGAAGAAGCTAAAGTCGATACTGCAAAAACTCGTCATCCCCTACCTTATATATACGCCAACCATAGGCGTGCTCAAGTCGTTCGCCTATGGCACAGACGTAAACGTGGCTGACATAGCTGTGAAAGTGATGTCGGGCGAAGCCTCGTGGTTTGTTTCGTCGCTCATAGTGGCCGAACTGTTGTTCATGCTTGCAGTGTTCATAAGCCGTGGAAAACTTGTCGTAACCGCCGTTTTGTGCACACTGCCGTGTTTGGCGGTGGCCTGCGACGCGGATATTACACCGTTTTCCACACTCAACGTCTCGTTCATTTCACTCGCGTTTCTCTTTGTGGGCCACGCTTTCAGGCGTTTTGAAGACGTTATCGACAGTATCAACGCCGCATCATACATACCATTGCTATTCATCATTCTTACAGTAATGAAAGTATATGAATATGTAAGCGGTGTGCAAATGACATTCTACGTCATTCAGATAGACAGTTACGCTCTCTTCCTTGCCGACACTGTCGTCTCGTCATTGTGTCTCGTGTGGCTGTGCAAGCGGTTGCCGAGCATCAGAATAGTGGAATATATAGGCAGCCACAGTCTTATCTACTACTTCATTTGCGGCGGCGTACCGCTTATAGTCGGCCGCCTGATGCCCCAATACACCGAAGGCAGCTACCATCTCCTGGCCGCAGCCTTCGTCATAGTCTGCATCTGCTCCACAGTCATAGTGTGGGCAATATACAAATGGCTTCCCTGGACAACAGGCAAAGCCCAAATACCGTCTGTTGACGGGCGGGGAACCGAAAAATAGGCTAAACAACATTGCAAACCACCTGAATTGGACTGGTAAGCAAACGGTAAAAACGAGTTGAGAAAACCACAAAGACTGACCGTAAAACCCGATTTGCGGCAGAATAAGATATATCTTATTTTGCCGCAAATCGGGTTTTTAGTATATTTGCGGCAGATTATAACGCTTTTTGTGGACGGTTGACAGCCGAGATAAAGCTGTCGCCGTTCCGTCTGCATGAATGTGAGGAGTATTTCAATCAAGCCAACATACAGATGAGCCAATATGACATTCTGCAAAGCTATATGGTGTTTGGCGGCATACCCTACTATCTCGGCTACTTTCAGAAAGGGCTAAGCTTCGAGCAAAACACAGACAGGATACTCTTCGGACACAAACCTCGCCTGCACGACGAGTTCAACCGCCTCTTCGCCGCCATATTCAGCAGCCCTGAAGAAAGCAAGAAGGTGGTGCGCCTGTTGGCCACACGCCACGCAGGGTTCACACGCGAGGAAATAAGCAAGCTTGCCAGCATTCCTTTGGGCGGAGGACTGTCGTGCACGCTGGCGGCACTGGCCGAGAGCGACTTTATCATGCGCTACACTCCATACGGTAAACCGAAAACCACGGTGTGCTACAAGCTGATAGACAACTTCTGCCTGTTTTGGCTGAAATACGTAGAACCTAACGCGCACGACAACAACTTCATGAACGACAACTGTACCGCCGACATAATGAGGGCGTGGCACGGCGTAGCCTTCGAAGAGGTTTGCTGGCAGCACATGGCGCAGATAAAACAAGCTCTGGGGATAGGCGGAGTGCAAACCAATCTGTCGGCATGGAGCGTGAGAGGCGACAACGGCAATGACGGAGTGCAGATAGACCTGCTGATAACAAGGAATGACAATGTGGTAAACCTGTGCGAAATGAAGTTTGCCAGTGCCCCATACGCCATCAGCAAGGACGAGGAGACGCACTTGCAACGCCGCATAGAAGCCCTAAAAGGCACATTGTCGCCAAAGCAGACCATACACCTCACTATGATAACCACATACGGAGTGGCCACGGGCAAGTATAGCGGCATAGTGCAGAAAGAAGTGATAATGGAAGACTTGTTCCATTAATGGTGGTAATTTATAGAACCGCCATTACAGAGTTCAACCCACTAAACCAGAACCTATTTGTTTTTTTACCGTCGATTAAGCCAAAATTTCACATTATTTATGTACCCAGATTGATTTGCAAATCAATTCTTTTTCGTACATTTGCCAATGTATAAACAAGCCTAAACTTGGTGTAGTCTCGCACCATAAATACAAATTTAAAGCAACTGAAACGAGACTGACAGTTGAACGGGAGGAAATGATTATGGTTAATGTTAAGAAAGTGTATGATTTCGAATCGTACGAATTGGACAATGTCTACAACGAAGAAGGAGATCGTTACGTCAGAGAAAATACATCCATTTGGTACAACTAAGTGACGATAAAAGAAATCAAGCGTTACAAAAAAACTGCGTATGGGTCGGATTGCCACCAAAGCTAAGAGCTAAGGCATAATGCAATTACCCACACGCAGTTTTTTTTATAAGGGTGGTTCTATAAATGAAGAATCGCCAAGACGCACAAACATACATGCAAGCTCGGCATTACCACAACGCCTTGACGGCAAACCAGACGATGGGCACAAGGAGCGATGGCAGGAGGTTGAGCGTCTTGCAGTCTTTCAGGTTGAGCAGAGAGAGTCCGCTGCCCATGATGAGCAATCCGCCCACAATCAGAAGCTCTGCCATCAGTGCGTCGCTCACGGCTTGGCTTGACATCTGCGCCACAAGGTAGAACGCTCCCTGCCACAAGAACAGCACCGGGGCGGCCAATATCATGCCCAAGCCATAGGTGGAAGCGAAGACACAAGAGGAAACGAGGTCGAGCGTGGCATTGGTGAAAAGCAGTGTGTTGTCGCCGTTGAGCGCGCTCACCACGGGGCCGAGCATGGACAACGGGCCGATGCAGTAGAGCAGCATGGCGGTGATGAGACCGTCTGCAAACGAGTTCTGGCGTGACTGACTGTCTTCACCGCCTTGCTTCCGTGTGCGCTTCTCTATGAGTCTGCGGAATCGTCCGTCAAGGTCAAGCGCAGTACCGACCACACCGCCAATGGCGATGGCGAGAATGAAGAGCACGGGATACTGGCTTTCCTTCATGTAGGATATTGAAGCGTTGAGACCAATGGCGAGCGACGCCAGCCCCAACGAGTCGTAAAGTGCGCGCTTGTATTTGTCCTTTATACCCTTATGCAGCAGTGTACCGGCTATCGTTCCCACGACGATAGCACCAGTGTTTACTATCGTTCCAAGCATACCGCCTACACGTCAGCTAAGCTCAAGCATGCGCTCGATGGGTTTGACTGCCTCGCGAGCCACGACGGGGTCGACATCCACCGACGGCCACTCATACTTCAACGTGTTGTATATCTTGAGCATTGTGTTCATCTTCATGTAGTCGCACTCGTTGCATGAGCATCCGAGTCCGCCCTCGCTCACCTCCGGCGGCACAGGAATAAAAGTCTTGCCGGGACACTTGCGCGTCATCTCGTGCAGTATGCCGGCCTCTGTGGCCACGATAAACTCACGGTCGCTGCTCTCAATGGCGTGCTTGAGCAACACCGCAGTGGAGCCAACCACGTCGGCCACGGCCAGCACAGGTCCTTTACATTCAGGGTGAGCCAACACCTTGGCACCGGGGTGCTCGCCCTTCAGGCGCACTATCTCCGCCACAGAGAAACGCTCATGCACGTGGCAACCACCGTTCCAAAGTAGCATCTTTCGTCCCGTCACCTCATTTATATAAGAGCCGAGGTTATAGTCAGGCCCGAATATTATCTTCTCGTCCTTGTCGAACGTGTCCACTATTCGCTTGGCATTGCCACTCGTCACCACCACATCCGTCAGAGCCTTCACGGCAGCAGTGGTGTTGACATAGCTCACCACCTTGTAGCCCGGGTGTTCCTCCTTATATCGGCGCAGGTCGTCGGCCTTGCACGAATCGGCCAGCGAGCATCCGGCATTGAGGTCGGGAGCGAGCACAAGTTTGTCGGGACTCAGTATCTTACAGGTCTCGGCCATGAAGTGCACTCCGCACATCACGATAATCTTAGCGTCAGTCTCAGCCGCCTTTCTGGCCAGCGCGAGCGAGTCGCCAATGAAGTCGGCCGTGTCCTGTATCTCGCCTTGCGTGTAGTAGTGTGCCAGTATTATAGCGTTTTTCTCCTTGCACATCCGCCTTATCTCCGCCTTCAGGTCAATGCCTTCGGGTGCCGGTTCATCGATGTAGCCCTTGGCTGTCCATTCGTCTTTCAGCATCTTCTTATAATCTTTATACTTTATTCTTCTTAAATAAAAAAATGAAATGATGTGTTATGATGTGCTGTTGATACGTTGAAAACTTTCTTCCTTTTATCTTGCATGTTTGGAGATAAACATCAGGCGCAGGGTTATCAACAGTTTATGCAAAGCCTTATGTTCTGATTTTTAGGGCAGTAAACAGTTTATTAACACTATTGCATTTCGGTGCAAAATTAATAAGTTTATATCTTTTTCTCCGCTCATTGCGTTGAAAACTTGCCGAAAAGCCCGTAATAAACCTGTTGATATCCATATCCGACATGGGCGAAAGACGCACCTGTTGATAACGCTAAAGGTTGTTCTGTGGTTATCAACAGGGTTTTCCACAAAGTTATCAACACTTCGAAACCTGCTTATTTTTACGACAAAAGTAGGCAGGTTACGATGAGAAACCTGCCTACTTTCTCCAGTAACTTGCCTACTTTTTTATCGTAACCTGCCTACTTTCTCCAGTAACTTGCCTACTTTTGAAGGGTCTTCCGCTTAAATGCATGGATGTATGCCATTGACATCTTGGTCTCAAAGAGGCCGAAGTTTGCCTGTGCGGCTAATGGCTAACCAGCATGGGCGACTGCCTTAGTAGGTGCTGCGTCTCCCGAGATGTTTGTTTGGCTTTTGTCTTGAGGGACGCAGCGCCTACTAAGCCTTCCAACTGTGCTGAGGGCGTGGTTCACAGCATTTACCATTCCACCTTTTCGTTCAATATCATTCCGTCGGTGGCATCGTCGGCGGTGAAAGTGTCTCCGCGATACTGCACGCAGAGCATCAGTAGCGGGTCGGTGCCGTTGTTTCGCACGGAGCGTTTGCCCTGCGGCGCTACCCTTACCACGCTGCCCTCGCCTACGGCAAACACTTCGCCGTCAACCTGAAACTCGCCCTTGCCGGAAAGGAAGAAGTAGAGTTCCTCGTGGTTCTTGTGGGTGTGCAGAAATCCCGTTTCCTGTCCTGGGGCAAAACATTGCAGCGAAAACTCGCCGCCTGTGGCGTTGACAGCGTTGCCGCCAAACACCTTGCCTGGTATTTCCACCCCGGGAGCCAGTTGCAATACATAGTCACAGATGTCTCCCAACTTGCCGAAATCCACTGCCGTGAAGTTCATTGCCTTTGCGATAGTCTTAGTCTCTTTCATGTTTCGTGATGTTTTGTTTCGAGTGCAAAGGTATGTCTATAAGCCAGTTTCTGCAAGAAGGCACATACGGGTTGGATAGTTACACGGAAGTAACCTTTGCGCCGCTGTCGCAGAAGGAGCAAACGAGGATTAACCAATATTAACCATATGTCGTTGGTTCAACTGCGGAAAGTTAGTTACTTTCGTAGCCTATTATTATGTTCTATCAACTCATACAAAACAAGAGAGACCAGTGGTTTCAGTCTTCCGACTGCACTGTGCGCGATATTGTTGACTACATATATCGGCGAGGGATGATGCGCGACGCTCAGGTAGATGCCATCAAGACCTATCTCTACTTGAAGATAGCTTGCGGCGGGCAACCCTTGTGGAAGCTTTTTGCCGAGGGCAAGTTTAATGTAACGGATGTGGACGCCGAGGAAATAAGCGCCGAGGCACGCGACACGATGATGAAGAACCCCGCCGCATTGGCTCTCTATCAGTATAGCCGTCAGAAAGACCGCAACGGCCGGCAGATGGCTCCCGAGCTGGAACAGTTCGTGCGTCACCATGCAAGGGAGCTGGACGGCGAGCAGGTGCTGAAAGACATATTCTATGGTGTCACTTACTCAGACTATCTCTTCAGTCTCCCGATGGGTGCCGGCAAGACCTATCTGATGGCAGCCTTCATCTACATTGACCTCTATTTTGCGCAGAACGAGCCGATGAACCCTATATGGGCGCACAATTTCCTTATATTGGCTCCGTCGGGCTTGAAGTCGAGCATCATACCGAGTCTTCGAAGCATACAGAACTTCGACGTCACTTGGCTTTTCCCTGAGGCAACGGCGGCCAGTCTGAAGCGTATGGTGAAGTTTGAGGTGCTCGACGAGCAGAAGAGTGCCAAGAACAGCAATCTCGTAAAGAACCCCAATGCCCGCAAGATTAACCAATACTCGCAGAATGGGACAATGATGGGTCTGGTGGCCGTCACCAATGCCGAGAAGGTTATCTTGGACAGATGGGATGAGAACTGTGACAATTATAAGGATATGTATTCTGACGACGAGATGCGCCAGATTGCCACTGCCAACGAACTGCGCAAAACGATAGGCAAGATACCTTCTCTTTCAATCTTTATAGACGAGGTACACCATGCTTCCGACGGAGAGATAAAGCTCCGTCAGGTTGTTACCCAGTGGGCTACGGCAAACAAGTCGTTCTGCAATGTGCTCGGCTTTTCGGGCACTCCCTATCTGGAGAAGGCCGAAAAGGTTACTCTCGGCGGCAGCTTCGACATCAAGAATACCAACATAACCAATGTGGTGTATTACTATCCGCTGATTGAAGGCATCGACAACTTCCTGAAGCGACCTGAAGTGAAGTTTGCCGACAACGGCCTTGCCGCCATCGTGAGCAATGGTGTGCGCGAGTTTCTCGACAAATACAAGGACACTACATACGCCGACGGCACCCAAGCCAAACTTGCCGTATATTGCGGACAGATACCTACGCTTGAAGAGGAAATATATCCTCTTGTGTCAGAGATAGTGACGGAATACGGACTGAATCCCACCGAGGCTGTGCTCAAGCGGCACAAGGGCAGCAACTCCTCCAAAGCCGGCGGCAGGAAATATCCTGAACCGGAAGGCTCGGAGGCGGCTTTCGCCATGCTCGACTCCCCCTCTTCCAAGGTGCGCATAGTGCTGCTGGTGCAGATAGGCAAGGAGGGATGGGACTGCAAGAGCCTCACCAGCGTCATATTGCCCCATGAAGGAGCCTGTCCGAAGAACATGGTCTTGCAGACTTCTTGCCGCTGTCTGCGCCAGGTTGTCCGTGGAGAGCGTGAGAAAGCACTCATCTGGATGAACAAGTGGAACGCCGACAAGCTCAATAAGGAACTGAAGCAGCAGCAGAACATCACGCTCCAGGAGTTCAGCAACAAGCCGGAGACCGAACTACGGCACATTGAGCGGCACTCGCGTATGGACAGGATGCAGGTGCCGTCCATAGACTTCTACCAGCTCAAGGTTGAGTATGAGACGCAGGTGGTTGAGGAGCAGCCCGACACAGCCGCAAGGCTTGCCGACCCATGTTTACTGGCAAGGGCCGATGCGACCATGGCCACCGTGCAGGACATTACGGGCAAGGTGGTGGACTATCAGGAACTGCTGCGCGATGAGGGCGAAAGCCTCACCTACGGATGGTGGATGGAGAAGATAGCGGCCGAAAGTTTCAACACCTTGTCTGTTGCCTGTCTGCGGCGGCACGATGCTGTGCTGCGCACCATATTCAACGCTATAACCAAGCCCGTGACAGACGGCGGTGGGGAGCGTCGCGCGGAAGACGCAGCCTACGACCACCAGCTCATACGCTCCAACATCCGCAAGGCTTTCGTGCCCAAGCGCGACTACCGCATAGTGGAAGAGATAGTGCCCGACACAGCGAGCATCCTTTCGGTGGAGCATCCCGCTCCGCTCGATGTGGCCGACGACAGCCGTTTCTATCCGTCGCAGGACGTGGTGGAGAAGATACTGGCTTGGGATGCCGACCCCGAAAGGGGCGACATGCCGCAAGAGGTCTATGCCGTGGTGGAGCAGATGCGCAGGATGGGCATGCCTGAGGAGCAGGTGCAGACGCTCTTGAAGTTCAAGAACATGGGCGTGGACACCCATCCTGAGCGCAACCAGACCTACCACTATCTGCCCTACCGCTTCGACAGCAATCTGGAGAAGGACTACTTCGTGCAGGGACTTGTTCCACTGCTGAAGGACAAGCGGCTGGAGTATTACTTCAACGGCGACGACACGCTCACGGAGTTCAAGATACGCTGCTACCGGAATACGGGCAGACACTGGGAGTATGACGGCCTGTACTATCCCGACTTCCTTGTGCTCAGCCGCGACGCTGAGGGAAAGATAGACCGCATCTGCATAATAGAGACAAAAGGCGAGGGCTATGCCGCCAAGTTCAGGGAGCGCAAGGACTTCATGGAGCAGGTGTTTGTGCCCAAGAACAACGAGGCGTTCCACCGCCGGCGGTTCCATTACCTCTACCTCGAAGACACGTTGTCGCCAGAGAAACGCATAGCAAGGACTACACAAATGATCAACGACTTCTTTCAAACCAAACAAGACTAATATAAATGGCAGTAAAATACATCCCATACTATCCCGACACACTGGAGGGGCAAGCCCTCTTGGACAACTTTGTGCGCACTCACCGCATACTCCGCTATCGTGACAACGACCGCATAGTGGAGCACATCCGGCGGGGCATGCCTCTCTATGAGGTGGAGCGGCTCGAAAAGAAGGGCGACAATGCCCTCGGCAACCTCATCATGCACGGCGAGTGTCTCTCAGCTTGCGCCTATCTGAAGGAGCAGGGCGTTGAGGTGGATTTGGTTTACATTGACCCTCCCTTTGCCAGCGGTGCCGACTATGCCAAGAAGATATATATCCGCCGCAATCCGCTCGTGCAGAAAGCCATAAAGGATGCTGAGCAGACTCTCGACAATGGCGACATGAAGACGTTTGAGGAGAAGATGTACGGCGACATCTGGGACAAGGAGCGTTACCTCAACTGGATGTACGAGAACCTCATGGCCATCAAGAGCGTGATGAGCGAAAACGCCAGCATATATGTGCATCTGGATGACCATATAGGACACTATGTCAAGATTCTTATGGATGAAATATTCGGGGAGGAGAACTTTAGAAATGATATAGTTTGGCAAAGTACTGCATCGCATAATGATTCTAATAAAAGGTTTAGTAGTATATCTGACCACATTTATTTTTATTCGTTATCTGATAATTGCGTATTTAATACTCTTTATACGCCTTATACAGAAGAGTATATAGATAGTGAGTGGACAAAACTTCCTTCTGGAAGATATTACAAATCGGAGAATATGCTTGACCCGCAACTTAAAATGAATGCATATGATTTTCATGGAACTGTAGCAAGATGGCGTACTACTCCAGAAAAATTTGAAGATTTGTGGAATGCAGAGCAAACAGAAGTTCCTAATAGTCATGGAAGAATAAAATTGGGTAAAAATGGCAAGCCAATAAAACGGTGTAGAATTATTTTTATGGACGAACTACCAGGTGCTCCAGTAAATGATATTTGGGATGATATCTCTTATGTCGCAGGTCGTTCTTCGGAAAAAGAAGATTACGCCACCCAAAAACCTGAAGCCCTCTTGGAACGAATCATCAAAGCATCGTCCAACGAAGGAATGCTTGTGGCCGACTTCTTCGGAGGCAGCGGCGTGACCGCAGCTGTGGCTCATAAGCTGGGTCGCCGGTTTATCCATGGCGACGTGAACGTCAACAGCCTTCAGACGGCTCGTGACCGACTGGTCAATGCCGGGGCGGAGTTTGAGGTGCTGGAGGTGAAGGACGGCGTGCGCCTCTTCCGCAATCCGGTGCAGACGATGGACAAACTGAAGAGTCGCCTGATACGCGGCTTGAAAGCCAATGCAGAACTGGACAGCCAGTATTGGGCGGGAAGCATCACGGACAGCAAGCATGGCATGATGCCGGTATATCTGCCCAACCTGCTTGACGGCAGCAAGCGGGTGCTGGACAGGAGCGAGATGATGAACATCATACACAAGGCTCTGCCCGACTTGCCCGACGACGTGAAGCGCATAGTGGTCTATTATGTGGACATAGAGGATATAGACGAAATGAAGAAGTTCATCGACTCGGAGAACCAACATACGCTCATAGAGTTTGAACTGAGAGACCTGAAGCAGGTGCTCGACGACGTGGCGCTGGAAGACGAGGCGGAATGGACGCTCGCCGAGGCAAAGGACGACTTGGGCATGTCGATGGGATGGCGCGTGGCGGTGAAGTCTTTCCACAGCGACCGCGTGAAGCGGAAGGTGGACGAGTTCAACCTCAAGGGCGAGCAGCAGACGGCAAAGAAGAAAGCCGACGGCAAGGCAGCCAAGTTTGTGCCCATAAGCATAAGCGACGAAGGCTTGGAAAGCATAGAGTGGCTCTCAGTGGATTGCGCCAATGCCGACAAGGCTGCGCCTTGGCACAGCTCTATGGAGATAAGAATAGAGAAGACGGGCACGGCAACCGTCAACGGCAGGAAGACAACCGCCTGCTGGGACGGAACCATCACGTCGGAAGACAAGCCCCTGCGCCTGAAGATACGCAATGTGTGCGGCGACGAAACCGTTTTTGTGTTGTGACGGGAGGAAAAGACAATGGCAATGAATGTGAAGGAAACTGTGTTTAAGGACTGCCCAATACGCAACGTACTGACAAGGATATGCGACAAGTGGTCGCTGCTCATAATCTACACGCTCCACACCCACGGCGAAGAGCCGTTGCGCTTCAGCGCACTGCGCAAGTCCATACCCGACATATCGCAAAAAATGCTCACCAGCACCCTGCGCACTCTGGAGTCCGACGGCTACGTGAGCCGCAAGGTTTACGCCGAGGTTCCGCCCCGTGTGGAATATACGCTCACGCCCCGTGCCCTCACCCTGCTGCCCATAATAGACAGCTTGCTCGACTGGGCCACCCTCAACATGGCGGCGATTATGAGAGACAGGGAGAAGTGACATTCCATTACGCTTAGAACTCCTTCTATCATGAGTGCTGTCTCGCCTCTCCTTTGCTGTTTCCATTCTGTAAGCTTATCGTATATCTTTCTCTTCATTTTATGCTGTTTTTATAGTTGTCAACTTCGCTTTCTACACGAAAATAAAATTATCGTTTGGTGAAATTTACACGAAACGGCGAAAGGATGGCGTGTATGTCATACCCATAGGATGTCTGAAAGACTGAATAATAGGTACAGGAACGAAGAGAACCATCCTATACCGCGCCTTCCAAATCTCTTTGGGTTGTTTTTCGGGCATTACTTGTATTATTCCTGTGTTTGCATTACCTTTGCAATGCAATTACAGATTGGTTTATAGGTTATACACTCTATGGAACAGAAACTTTTGATATACAATACGCTCACGCGCAGCAAGGAGTTGTTCAAACCGCTCAACGCCCCCAACGTGGGAATGTACGTGTGCGGCCCTACGGTATACGGCGACCCACACCTCGGCCATGCACGTCCGGCCATAACGTTCGACATACTTTTCCGCTATCTGACCCATCTGGGCTACAAGGTGCGCTACGTGCGCAACATCACCGACGTGGGCCACTTGGAGCACGACGCCGACGAGGGCGACGACAAGATAGAGAAGAAGGCACGGCTGGAGCAGCTGGAGCCAATGGAGATAGCGCAGCACTACACCAACCGCTATCACGATGCGATGGCTGCGCTCAACGTGCTTCCGCCAAGCATAGAGCCGCACGCCACGGGTCACATCATAGAGCAGGAGCAACTGGTGCAGCAGATACTGGACAACGGCTACGCATACGTGAGCAACGGTTCGGTATATTTCGACATAGAGAAGTATAACAAGGACCACCACTACGGCAAGCTCTCTGGTCGCAACCTCGACGACGTGATAAACAACAGCCGCGAGCTTGACGGCGTGGGCGAGAAGCGCAATCAGGTGGACTTTGCTCTTTGGAAGAAGGCGCAGCCCGAGCACATCATGCGCTGGCCCAGTCCCTGGAGCGACGGATTCCCCGGATGGCACTGCGAGTGTACTGCCATGGGACGCAAGTATCTGGGCAACCACTTCGACATACACGGCGGTGGCATGGACTTGGTGTTCCCCCACCACGAGTGCGAGATAGCTCAGGCGGTGGCAAGCCAGGGAGACGAGATGGTGCACTACTGGATGCACAACAACATGATAACCATCAACGGACAGAAGATGGGCAAGTCGCTGGGCAACTTCATCACACTTGAACAGTTCTTCACAGGCAGTCACGAGAGTCTCGAAAAGGCTTACTCGCCCATGACGATACGTTTCTTCATCCTTTCAGCCCATTACCGTGGCACGGTTGACTTCTCAAACGAAGCCCTGCAGGCCAGCGAGAAGGGACTGGAGCGGCTTATGAACGGCATAAGCGACCTGGAGCGCATCGCACCGGCCGACAAGTGCGATGAGCAGACGGAGAAGGTGGTGAAGGAACTGCGCCAGAAGTGCTACGATGCCATGAACGACGACCTCGCCACACCGCAGGTGATAAGCTATCTGTTTGAGGCTTGCGGCACGATAAACAAGATATTGGACCACAAGGCCACGATATGCGCCGACTGTCTGGCCGAGTTGAAGAGCGTGATGCACCTGTTTGCCATTGACCTGCTTGGGCTTAAGGCCGACAAAGGCAGCTCCGACGGAGCGCGCGAAGAGGCGTTTGGCAAGGTTGTGGACATGGTGCTCGACCTGCGTGCCAAGGCCAAGGCAGCCAAGGACTGGGCTACGAGTGACCAGATACGCGACGCTCTCGCCGCAGCCGGCTTTGAGGTGAAGGACACCAAGGACGGCGTGACGTGGCGGCTCAACAAGTGACGTGCTATAGAAACTACAGCCACATCAACGGCAAACGAAACTAAACATATAACGATATATGGGTCAAGGCCAAGTTCAAATCCAAAAGCAGGAGCAGACTCTGAAGCAGACGCAGAGCATAACGCAGCAACAACTGTTGCAGGCGAGGCTCGTGGAACTGCCCATAGCGCAGTTGCAGGACAGGATAAAGACCGAGATGGACGACAATCCAGCACTGGAAGCCGACCAGCCGAGCGACGTTTTGGACAGTCAGGACTGTGGCTTTGACGGTGGAGACGACTCTGCCGACGAGGACTTCGACACGCAGAACGAGCGCGAGGAGCGCCAGTCGGCACTCGACGACGCGCTGCAAAACATTGGCCGGGACGACGAGGACTTGCCCGTATATCACGGCGGAAGCAACAACCAGGAGGAGCGTGAGGAGATTGTCTATGGCAACACCACATCGTTCTACGACGAGTTGCACTCGCAGATGGGCGAGATTGACCTCACCGAACGTCAGTGCGAGATAATGGAATACCTCATAGGTTCGCTCGACGACGACGGTTTGTTGCGCAAAAGCATTGACTCCATAGCCGACGAACTGGCCATATACCACAACATAGACGTTACCACAACGGAGGTGGGCGAGGTGTTGCGCAAGCTGCAACAGTTTGATCCTGCCGGCATAGGTGCGCGTTCGTTGCAGGAGTGTCTGCTGTTGCAGATAGACCGAAGGGACGATTCGAGGCTGAAAACGCTCATGCACCGTGTGGTGAAGAGCCATTTCGAGGAGTTTACACGCAAGCACTGGGACAAGATAAAGTCCGCTCTCGAACTGAATGACCTGCAAACGGAGACCTTGGCAAAGGAACTGAGGCGGCTCAACCCCAAGCCCGGCGCAGCCATGGGCGAAACCGTTGGGCGCAGTCTGCAGCACATAACTCCCGATTTCATAATAGACACGCTTGACGACGGTACGGTCACGTTTGCCCTGAACAACGGTGACGTGCCGGAACTGCACGTGTCGCAGTCGTTTGTCGACACGATGAACGAGTATCAGACCAACAAGCACAACATGAGTCGGCAGATGAAGGAGGCTCTGCTGTACACCAAGAAGAAGGTAGATGCCGCCCAAGGCTTCATAGAGGCCATAAAGACGCGGCAGAGAACGCTCACCGTCACCATGAAAGCCATAATAAACTGGCAGCACAAGTTCTTCGAAGACGGTGACGAAGCGTCGCTTCGACCCATGATACTGAAGGACATAGCCGAAAAGACCGGGCTTGACCTTAGCACCATATCGAGGGTTAGCAACAGCAAGTACGCCCAGACACGGTGGGGAACGTTCCCACTGCGCCACTTCTTCAGCGACGGTTATGTGACCGAAAGCGGCGAGGAACTATCCACAAGGCGTATAAAGGCCGCCCTGAAGGACATCATTGACGGCGAGGACAAGAGCCGTCCGCTTAGTGACGACGCCCTGAAGGACGAGCTGAAGCGCAAGGGCTTCCCCATAGCGCGGCGCACCGTGGCCAAATACCGCGAGCAGTTGGACATACCAGTAGCCAGACTTAGGAAATGAGATACAAGCACATTATACTCGCGGCGAGGCTCATCAGCATGGTTTTCACGCCGTTCTATCTGCCTATAGTGGGACTGATAGCACTCTTCGCTTTCAGCTATCTCAGCCTTTTGCCACTGTCTTACAAGCTCACGGTTGTGGGCATTGTATATCTTTTCACCATCCTTATGCCAACTGTTTTCATCCACTTGTACCGTCGGTATCAGGGCTGGACGCTCATAGAGTTGGGTCATAAGGAGAAACGAATGGTGCCCTACGTGATATCCATACTGTGCTATATGTCATGCGTTTACATCATGGAGCAGCTCCACATACCCCACTTCATGGGCAGCATACTCATAGCTGCACTGATAATACAGATAGTCTGCGCACTGGTAAACGTATGGTGGAAGATAAGCACCCATACGGCTGCCATAGGCGGAGTGACGGGTGCGCTGTTCGCTTTCAGCGAGATATTCTGGTTCAACCCCGCAGGTTGGCTGTGCATAGTGCTGATACTGTCCGGTCTGTTGGGTTCAAGCCGCATGATACTACGCCAGCACACGCTGTCGCAAGTGCTCGGTGGCTATGGTGTGGGCGTGGTCTGCGCCGGCGTGGGCATACTGTTCATGTGATTCGTTTGGGCATTGCAATGCGTTGCAGTGCCTTATTTTTTTGACTATAAATGAGATTGTCTTCGACTATAAACAAGGTTTAGGCATAGCGTCGTGACCGTTTGACGGCGCAGGCACTGTGTTCTTAACATCAAAAACATTGTATATGACACCATTGGTAAGTATCATCATGGGCAGCACAAGCGACCTGCCCGTAATGGAAAAAGCCTGCAAGTTTCTTGACGAGATGCAGGTTCCGTTTGAAGTAAACGCCCTTTCAGCCCACCGTACCCCCGACGCAGTAGAGTCGTTCGCACGTGGCGCAAAGGACAGAGGCATCAAAGTGATAATAGCAGGAGCCGGTATGGCCGCCGCACTTCCGGGGGTTATAGCCGCTTCTACCACGCTCCCGGTGATAGGAGTGCCCATCAAGGGCATGCTCGACGGGCTTGACGCCATGCTGAGCATCATACAGATGCCACCGGGAATACCCGTTGCCACGGTGGGAGTGAACGGTGCGCAGAACGCAGCCATACTCGCTGTGGAGATGATGTCGCTGGCCGACGAGGCTCTGGCGGCGCGTCTGGCTTCCTATAAGGACGGTTTGAAGGCCAAAATAGAGAAGGCCAACAAGGATTTGGCCGAGGTTAAATACCAGTACAAGACCAACTAAGCCGTCTTATGGTTGACCTATTCAATTACCGTCGGCGTGAATCGTCAGCGGTAAATGTTGGTGCGACACCGCTCGGGGGCGACAATCCGGTGCGCATACAGTCGATGACCACCACAAAGACCGACGATACCGAAGGCTCAGTGGCGCAGACCAAGCGCATTGTGGATGCCGGCGGTGAGTACGTAAGGCTCACTACGCAGGGCGTGAAGGAGGCCGAAAACCTCCGCAACATCAATGCTGCCCTGCGCAGCGACGGCTATATGGTGCCCTTGGTGGCCGATGTACACTTCAATCCCAACGTGGCCGACGTGGCCGCCCTGTACGCTGAGAAAGTGCGGATAAACCCCGGCAACTACGTAGACCCTGCCCGCACGTTCAAGCATCTTGAATATACCGACGAGGAATACGCCGCCGAACTGCGCAAGATAGACGAGCGGTTTGTGCCGTTCCTGCGCATTTGTCGCGAGAACCACACCGCCATACGCATCGGAGTGAACCACGGATCGCTCTCAGACCGCATCATGTCGCGCTACGGAGACACTCCTGAAGGCATCGTAGAGAGCTGTATGGAGTTTCTGCGTATCTGCAAACGAGAGCAATTCAACGACGTTGTCATATCCATCAAGGCCAGCAACACGGTCGTGATGGTGCGTTCGGTGCGCCTGCTTGTAGCAGAAATGGACAAGGAAGACATGCACTATCCGCTCCACCTCGGCGTCACCGAGGCTGGCGAGGGCGAAGACGGCCGCATAAAGAGTGCCGTGGGCATTGGCGCACTGCTTGCCGACGGCATTGGAGACACCATCCGCGTGTCGCTGAGCGAGCCTCCCGAGGCCGAAATACCCGTGGCTCGCCACTTGGTTGACTACATTTCGTGCCACGAAGGTCATCTGTTGATACCCGGAACGGCTTGTCCCACGTTTGACTATCTGCACCCCGAGCGTCGCAAGACGCACGCTGTGGGTGGCATAGGCGGTGCGTCTGTGCCCGTTGTGATAAGCAGCCGCACTCACGGCTATGCTCCTTCCGACGCCGACTACGTATATATAGGCGACGGAAAGGAATACTTCAGCACCCTTGAGGCGCAGCATGGCGGTGCACAGACGGCTGACGGCAAACCGCTCATCGTAGATTTTTCGGCCTACAACCGGCTGAAAACCGAGCACCCCGATGCCCTACTCTACCCTATCTTCCCCTACACAGGCATGCCGTTCATGGCTTCCGTCAGCGCAGAGATGAAGTTTCTTGTGCTCCAGTTCGGCGTTTCCACCGAAGAGTATGTGGCTTGCCTGAAGCAAAACCCCGAAGCGGTGGCCGTGATAGTGAGCAATCACAAGAACCGTCTGGGCGAACAGCGCGCCTTGGTGCACGAGATGATGTCCAAAGGCATTGACAATCCGGTTGTCTTCTGCCAGATGTACAGTCATGCGCAGGAGGAAAAGGGCGACTTCCAGCTGGAGTCGGCTGCCGACATGGGCGCACTGATGTTCGACGGACTGTGCGATGGCGTGTGGCTGATGAACAACGGCACACTCTGTGAGGCCGACATAGAAGCCACAGCGTTCGGCATACTCCAGGCAGCACGTCTGCGCATGTCGAAGACAGAGTATATCAGTTGTCCAGGATGCGGCCGTACGCTCTACGATTTGCGTTCCACCATAGCCCGTATAAAGGCGGCTACAAGCCACATGACGGGGCTTAAGATAGGCATAATGGGCTGCATAGTGAACGGACCGGGTGAGATGGCCGACGCCGACTATGGCTATGTGGGTGCCGGACGAGGCAAGATTTCGCTCTACAGGCGCAAAGAATGTGTGGCCAAGAATATCCCCGAGGCCGAGGCCGTGGAGCGTCTGCTCGCGCTTATAAGCAGCGATACGGCCACTGGAGAGTAACACTGCAGACCCCTACCCTATCCCTTGCCGCGTTTCGCTGACGTTTGCGGTTATAATACAAAGCGGAAATCCCTGCCAAACCATTGCGCTTGGCAGGGATTTCCGCTTTGTTTGCGTGTATGGATCAGTGCACGTACTCGCTGAAGTCGGTCAGTCGCATGTCGCCTTTGCGTGAGAGAGTGTCGTGGAAGGCGAAGGCTGCGGGCAGACAGTGGTGAGTGTGGCCGCCAGTGCCGAGCTTCAGATAGTCACGCAGCAATGGGCGGTAGTCTGGATGTGCGCAGTTGTCGATGATGCACTGCGCGCGCTGCATCGGACTCTTGCCTCTCAGGTCGGCTATACCCTGCTCCGTCACAATCACGTTCACGTCGTGCTCCGTGTGGTCGTGGTGGCTCACCATAGGCACGATGGAGCTTATCAGTCCGTCCTTGGCCACCGACGGACAGGTGAATATGCTGATGTAGGCGTTGCGCTCGAAGTCGCCCGAGCCGCCTATACCGTTCATCATCTTTGTGCCGCAGATGTGTGTGGAGTTGGCGTTGCCGTAGATGTCGCACTCCAGTGCGGTGTTGATGGCAATGACTCCGAGGCGGCGTATCAGTTCCGGCGAGTTTGAAATCTCGCTTGGGCGCAACGTGAGGTGCTTGCTGAAGTAGTCTATGTTGTCATACACCTTCTTCAAGCTGTCGTTGGTCACAGTGAGCGAGCAAGCCGAAGCGTCCTTCACCCTACCCTCCAGCATCATGTCTACCACAGCGTCTTGCAACACCTCAGTGAAGATGTTGAAGTCGGGCACGTCCTTGTCCTTGCTGAGAGCTGCGAGTATGGCGTTGGCTGTGGTGCCCACGCCGCTCTGCAGCGGCAGGAACGACTGCGGGATGATGCCGCGCTTCATGTCGCCTATGAGGAACGACGCCACGTTGTGGCCAATCTGTGTGGTTATGGGGTCGGTGCCCTTGAATGAGCGTGCCTCGTCGGGAATGTTGCACTCCACAACGCCCACAATCTTCTTTGCGTCAATCTCTACATAAGGCTTGCCTATGCGGTCGCTCACGCCCACGATTGGTATTGGCTGGCGCAATGGAGGGTCTTGCAGCTCATACACGTCGTGCAGCAACTTGGCTCCGGTGCTGTGGAAAGTGTTGTGCTCCAGTATGACATGCTTGGCCAGACGTGCTGCCGTGGGGCTTATGCCGCCGGCCGATGTGAGATAGGCGTGGCACACGCCTTCACCCTCGTCCAGGTCGCACACTTCGAGTATGGCCCAGTCCACCTCGCCCATGAAGCCGTAGCGCAGCTCCTGCGCCATCTGACTCAGATGGATGTCGTTGTAGGCTATTTCCCCGAGGTTGACATGCTTGCGGAAATCAGGGTTGGTGGTGTAGGGCGCGCGGTATTTTATTGCGTTGGCGTTGGCCATATCGCCGTCGGTGCTCTGTCCTGTAGACGCTCCGGTGAATATTCCCACCTGGAACTCCCTACCCTCTTCGTGCTCCTTGGCGGCTATCTTTGCCAGTTCTTTGGTCACGGCCTTGGCCGTTCCCGAGGGCGTAAATCCGCTCAAGGCTATGTTCTCACCATTCTTTATCAGCGCTGCGGCCTCCGCAGCAGTCATCCTCTTGTATGCCATAACGGTGTGTATTTATATAAGTTTATTGTGTGAAATACTCGTAAAAGTTGGTGACAAAATTACTGAAAATCACTGTTATTTCAAAGAAAACTCCGCTTTTTCGTCGGTCGCGGAGGCTGTTTACGGCAAAGGGTCGAAAAACTGTAAGCAAAACAATCGGATTTGCTTACAGTTTCTCTTGCAGATACTATTTGAAAGCGTAACTGTAAGCAGAAGATAGTTGTATGGTTTCGGAATGAAAGTGGCCCGTTTAGAGGTCGTAAATGGCCTATTTACGATGGCTAAACGGCCTGTTTACGACTCGCAAATGGCCTGCTTGTCCACCCGAACTGCCCGTTTGCTTTGCCGTTTGCCCCATTTGCATTAACTTTGTGCACGTATTACACAGACAACAACAATACACACTATGGCGAAGAAAGACAAGGAACTGACCCCGATGATGCGCCAGTTCTTCGAACTCAAGGCCAAGCATCCCGATGCGATATTGCTCTTCCGCTGCGGCGACTTCTATGAGACATACTGCGACGATGCCGTGGAGGCTTCAAAGATACTCGGCATCACGCTCACCAGACGCAACAACGGTTCGGGCGAAAGAGGCTCGGAGATGGCCGGATTTCCACATCATGCGCTCGACACATATCTGCCAAAGCTCGTCAGAGCGGGCAAGCGCGTGGCCATATGCGACCAGCTGGAGGACCCGAAACTGACCAAGAAGCTCGTAAAGCGCGGCATAACCGAGCTTGTTACGCCGGGCGTGGCCATGAGCGACAACGTGCTCAACTGCCGCGAAAACAACTTCCTGGCAGCGGTGCACTTCGGCAAGGCGGCGTGCGGCGTGGCCTTTCTCGACATATCCACGGGCGAATTTCTCACCGGCGAGGGCACTTGCGACTATGTGGAAAAGCTGCTGGGCAACTTCTCTCCAAAGGAGGTGCTCTTTGAGCGTGGGCGCAGACAGGACTTCGAGCGGCAGTTCGGCACAAAGCGGTTCACCTTTGAACTTGACGACTGGGTGTTTGTCGAGCAGAACGCGCGTGAAAAACTGCTCCGGCACTTCGGTGTGAAGACTCTGAAGGGCTTCGGCGTGGAGCACATGAAGAGTGGGGTGGTGGCCAGCGGAGCCATACTGCAGTATCTGGAGATGACGCAGCACACGCAGATAGGCCACATCACGTCGCTGGCTCGCATAGAGGAGGAGCGTTACGTCAGGCTCGACAGGTTCACGATACGCAACCTGGAGCTGCTTGCGCCCATGCAGGACGACGGTGCATCGTTGCTCAACGTGATTGACCGCACCGTGTCGCCCATGGGCAGCCGGCTGTTGAGACGCTGGGTGGTGTTTCCCCTGAAGGACGAGAAGCCCATAACAGACAGGCTGGACTCGGTGGAATACTTCTTCCGCAAGCCCGATTTCCGCCAGTGCATAGACGACCAGCTGCAGCGTGTGGGCGACCTTGAACGCATCATATCCAAGGTGGCCGTGGGCAGAGTGTCGCCCCGGGAGGTGGTACAGCTCAAGGTGGCTCTCGAAGCCGTGCAACCCGTGAAGACGGAGTGCCTGGGAGCCGACAGCGAGGTGCTCAAGAGGGTAGGGGAACAGCTCTGTCTCTGCACCTCTCTGCGCGAACGTATAGCCCGCGAGGTGTGCAACGACCCGCCGCAACTCGTGGCTAAGGGCGGCGTGATAAACACTGGGGTGAACGCTGAGCTTGACGATTTGCGCAACATAGCCTACAGTGGCAAGGACTATCTGCTAAAGATACAGCAACGGGAGATGGAGCAGACGGGCATAGCGAGCCTCAAGATAGGCTACAACAACGTGTTCGGATACTATCTGGAGGTGCGCAACACGTATAAGGACAATGTGCCTTCCGACTGGATACGCAAGCAGACGCTGGCCAACGCCGAACGCTACATCACTCCGGAACTGAAGGAATATGAGGAGAAGATACTCGGGGCGGAGGACAAGATTCTGGCTTTGGAGCAGAAGATATTCTCCGACCTTGTGCTGTCCATGCAGGAGTTCATTCCGCAGATACAGATCAACGCCAACCTCATAGCGCGGCTCGACTGTCTGCTCTCGTTTGCAAAGACAGCCGAGGAGCACCGTTACGTGCGTCCGCAGATAGACTCATCGGACGTGATAGACATACACAAGGGCCGCCACCCCGTGATAGAGACACAGTTGCCCGTGGGCGAAAGCTACGTGCCCAACGACATTGAGCTTGACAGTGAGCACCAGCAGATAATGATAATCACCGGTCCCAACATGGCCGGTAAGTCGGCTCTGCTGCGCCAGACGGCACTCATAGTGCTTATGGCGCAGATTGGCTGCTTCGTTCCGGCTGAGAGCGCAAGGGTAGGGATGGTCGACAAGATTTTCACCCGCGTGGGTGCAAGCGACAACATAGCCCTCGGCGAGTCTACATTCATGGTGGAAATGACCGAAGCGGCCAACATTCTCAACAATGTGTCGCCCAAATCGCTCGTCTTGTTCGACGAGTTGGGACGCGGAACGAGCACCTACGACGGCATATCCATAGCCTGGGCCATCGTGGAATACCTCCACGAGCATCCCAAGGCGCGCGCCCGGACGCTCTTTGCCACCCACTATCATGAGCTGAACGAGATGGAAAAGAACTTCCAGCGCATAAAGAACTACAACGTGAGCGTCAAGGAAATAGACGGAAAGGTCATCTTCCTGCGCACGCTGCAGCGCGGTGGCAGCGAACATTCGTTCGGTATTCACGTGGCGGAGATAGCCGGCATGCCCCGCAGCATAGTGAAACGCGCCGAGGTAATACTCAAGCAGCTGGAGGCCGACAATGCGTCTGTGGGCACTGCGGGACGCCCTATGGCCGACATAGCCGGCAGCCGGGAGGGCATGCAGCTCAGCTTCTTCCAGCTCGACGACCCCGTTCTCTGCCAGATACGCGACGAGATACTCGGTCTGGACATCAACAATCTCACTCCCGTGGAGGCTCTCAACAAGCTCAACGACATTAAGCGGATAGTGAAGGGGAAGTGACGGGGCTTGCCGAACGGCATGGCTTTATACAGATAGCTGGCAACGTGAAGAAAGCAAAAGGGGCGCAAACCTGCACTGGTTTGCGCCCCTTTTGCATCTTAGTAGGCACTGCGCCCTCATTTCCTTAGCACGGTTGGGAGGCTTAGTAGGCGCTGCGTCCTCGCGCCCCTCAAGACAAGAGTCTAACTCTTCTTGGCTCTCACCATGCAGAACACGCCGATGATGATGAAAGGTATGCTCAGTATCTGTCCCATGTCGAGCGGCAGGGATGCCTCGAAGGCTTCCTGCACCTCCTTGGTGTACTCTATGAAGAAGCGGGCCGTGAAGATATAGGTCAGGCAGAGGCCGAAAAAGAAGCCCGTGCCCACCTTTTCGGGATGCTTGCGGTAAAGGGCGAGGCCGATGAACAGCAGCACGGCGTAGGCCAAAGCCTCGTAGAGCTGGCCGGGATGGCGCGGTGCGGCATCGACACGCTCGAAGACAAAAGCCCAGGGCACGTCGGTCACCTTACCTATAATCTCCGAGTTCATCAGGTTGCCCAGTCGTATGAAGCACGCCGTGACGGGCGTTGCGATGGCTATGTTGTCGAGTACCGTCCAGATGCCCACCTTTGTCTTGCGCACATAGAGCCACAGGGCTATCATCAGTCCGAGCGTTCCGCCGTGGCTCGCAAGGCCTTCGTAGCCGGTAAACTTCCATCCGCCTTCGGGCAGAAAGCGTATGGGCAGGAGCATCTCGACCACGTGGCTGCCGGAAGACAGGAAGTAGCCGGGTTCATAGAACAGGCAATGCCCCAGTCGGGCACCCACCAAGATGCCGACAAAGCAGTAGATGAACAGCGGTTCAAACAGGTTGTCGGCTATCTTCTGCCGCTTGTAGAGCCACCGGACGATGGCATAGGCCAGCGCAAGCCCCACAAGCCAGCACAGACTGTACCACCTCAGGCCGAAGAAAGCCTTGAGGTCGGGGTTCCAGACGATGTAGTTGAGCAGTGCAGACATGATTTTTCGTGTTGTTGTTGCGGTGGAATTCTTTCAGTATCCACCTGTGTTTATGGAACTGCGTTATACGTTGAAGCGGAAGTGCATGATGTCGCCGTCCTGCACAACATACTCCTTGCCCTCGATACCCATGCGTCCGGCCTCGCGCACGGCGGCCTCTGAGCCGTATTGGATGTAGTCTTCGTACTTGATTACCTCGGCGCGGATAAAACCTTTCTCGAAGTCTGTGTGTATAACTCCGGCACACTGCGGAGCCTTCCAGCCCTTGCGATAGGTCCAAGCCTTTACTTCCATCTCGCCAGCGGTGATGAATGTCTCAAGGTTCAGCAGCGAATAGGCCTTCTTTATCAGCCGGTTGACACCGCTTTCCTCAAGCCCCAGCTCCTCAAGAAACATCTGTTTGTCCTCGTAAGTCTCCAGCGAGGCGATGTCTTCCTCGGTCTTGGCGGCTATGACGAGCATCTCTGCGTTCTCGCTCTTGGCTATTTCCTCTATCTTCTTGGAGTATTCGTTGCCCTCTTTGGCACTGTTTTCGTCAATGTTGCACACGTATAGCACCGGTTTGGCCGTGAGTAGGAACAGGTCGTGAGCCACCTTTTGCTCCTCCTTGCTCTCGAACTCCACCGTGCGGGCGTTCTTTCCCTGCTCCAAAACGGCCTTGTAAGCCTCCAGAACCCCCACGGCCACCTTTGCGTCCTTGTCGCCTGCGGCTGCCGACTTCTGCTGTTTGGACAACTGGGACTCTATCGTTTCGAGGTCTTTCAGCTGCAGTTCGGTGTCTATTATCTCCTTGTCTTCCACGGGGTTGACCGATGCTCCGCCTTCGCGCACGATGTTGTCGTCGTCGAAGCAGCGCAGCACGTGGATGATGGCATCCGTCTCGCGGATGTTGCCGAGGAACTTGTTGCCCAGTCCCTCGCCCTTCGACGCACCCTTGACCAGTCCGGCGATGTCCACAATCTCGCACGTGGCGGGCACGATGCGCCCCGGATGCACAATCTCGGCCAGCTTGTTGAGCCGCTCGTCGGGCACGGTTATCACGCCCACGTTAGGCTCTATGGTGCAGAAAGGGAAGTTTGCCGCCTGCGCCTTTGCGCTCGACAGGCAGTTGAACAGTGTGGATTTGCCCACGTTGGGCAGTCCCACTATACCACATTTTAATGCCATATATTGTATTGAGTATTTTTGTTTTCCCGTCCGGAAGAGTTTCTTCTCCGGCGGAATGGTTCTTGTTTACAGCGGAATGTATTTCTGTTTGCGACCGCAAAGGTAACGTTTTATTTTGGTTTTGCCCACATTATGCCGCTCCAAAAGGCTCTGCACGGCTGGCGTTTTGGGGCATAAACGGCCACCGTTGTAATGCTTTGGAAATCAAACTATTCGGGATGCGCTCAAAAAACCGCCCGTTTACGGTGTCTAAACCGCCCGTTTATGCACCGTAAGTGGCCCATTTACGGTGCGTAAATGGCCGGGTTATGTTGGCTAAGTGTCTGGGTAATGATTCGCACTCTGGCAATCGGCCGTTTTTGAAAGCGTCGGGCGGTGGGGTAGGGGAGTCCGTCGCGCGCTTGCCGAACGCCCGCAAAGGTGCGGTTTTTCTTGCCTTGCGCCATCCCTTTTGCTATATTCGCAGACGAAAAGTCGCTTGGAAAAGTGGCGCAATCGGCCAAAAAGTCCCTTGAAAAAGTGGCGTGAATGACGAAAAAGTCGCTTGGAAAAGTGGCAAAAGGGTAGGGCAGGGGCTTATCTGATGGCCAATACTCGCCTGATTACAAGGCGTTTGTACTCCTTTCGCATGTCCGCCGGGAGAAAAGAACTGTCGATGATGTCAAGCCATTTGGCCACGGTTTTGCGGAATTTGCGCGCCATATTCTCTATGACTTTCTCGCTCAGACCGGAAGCAAGCATCGCGTTTTCGAAGTCTTTGCGTTGCAGTTTGCGCTTCTTCCCGTTGAGCGTGAGCGCAAGTTCCTCGCGGTCTTCGGGCATAACAATCAGGGTGGACAGAAGGTCGTAGGCCGGTGTCAGACAGAACCCCATCGGTGTCTTGTAGAGAGAGAAGTTCTTCAGGTGCATGTCAGAGTTGCCTGTAATCCATGAAAACACCACCACTTCCCAGTAGTTTACCAAGTCGAGCTGTGGAGTGGCCGAATATTTCCGTATCAGCCTGGCTATCTGTTCGTAGGAACCCTTGTATTTGTATTCCGTGAGGCGTTCGGACAGTTGGCACATATCCTCCATCGCTATCTTTCCGCCGTTGGCAGTGCGGTCTATTCTTCGTGTGATATAGCACAGTTCACCGTCGGCAAACCGTATCAGTCCGTGGGGGACAACGGCTATTTTTGCCGCTTCGGCCATGTGCATGGTGAGGTCTTCAAGCTCTGGCAGACAGCGGTAAGTGTCGGTCTGCGGCTTCAGGATGTAGCGTCCCCACAGTCCCACGATGGTGAAGCGCGACGGCTCGTTCTTTCCTCCGGCGTTTACATCGAGCGAAAGCTTGGCCTGTACGCCCGTAAGCGTGGTCTGTGAGCGTACAACCATCTTGGCCAAGTCGCCGATTTGCTGCCTTTTGTATGGCAGAAGAGGAGCAGTTTTTGTTCCAAACAACTTCTTTGCACAGGCCGGATGATAGTCCGTCTGCCCTTCTTTCAGTTCCTTGTAGCAGTACAGGCACTTGTTCATGGTCGTTCCCTTTCGTCGTCAGCAGGTACAACACTTACCGCCCCGATGCAGTCCTTGCAGCAAGCCAGTAGCAGAGACATACGGTCGCGCTGGTTTATCTTCCAACTTTTCTCAGCTATGCCGAGCAGCCATCCTTCGGGAATAAGCCCGTCGAAGAACGGAAACAGCACAGTGTCGTGAAAAGTATCGGCCGTGAGCGGCATGGTGAGGCTTATCGCTTCGGCATCGCTTGACTTGAGATATTCGCTGTCGTATGCAAAAGTGAAGCCTGTCTCGTCCTCCGTCAGCGTGCCGGCGAGGCGGTTGTGCATATAAACCTTTCCTGTCTTCATGCTTCATCCTCCTGGTTATTCTCCCGCTTCATCCTTCTGGTCTATCTCTACGGCTCCCACTTGTCTGCCGAACAAGGCCAGCACTTGGTTCACCTTGTCGAGCCTTAGGGTCTGTTTTCCCTGCTCCAGTTCGCGCACAAACCTAAGTCCGACACCGGATTTCTCGGCCAGATCCACCTGCGTCAGGCCAAACTGTTTGCGCATCTCCTTGACAAATATAGATAGTGTCATGTGTTTAGAAGTTATACCCGTTGGGGTACAAAGATACAAAACATTCCGGAAAATATACCCTTTAGGGTGTAATTTATACGTCAGAAGTGTGCGTTATACTCGTAAGGTGGGTCCTGAAAATTAGCTTTGCCAGATTGCGAGGCTATTTTCGAGGACATATCGTCAGCGAGCAAGGGAGCAATGCGAGCATTGTGACCGAGCGAGATGGCGATATGGACCGAAAAGAGACCGCAAGATGACAAAACGTAACCGATAGTATTCTGTTGTGTTGTTACGGTGGGAATTTTAGAACCCACCGTAAGGGTATATTTTACCGCACTTAGTGCGCCTCCAGCCAGTTGCTGCCCCAGCCACAGTCGGCCACGAGGGGTACGCTCATGGGGAACGCACCCTGCATTTCTTCTATCACAATGCGCTCCACCAGCTCCTTCTCTTCGGGGAATACGCTGAAGTTCAGTTCGTCGTGCACCTGGAGAATCATCTTGCTCCTGATGCCTTCGGCCTTGAACCGGCGGGCTATGCGTATCATTGCCACCTTGATAATGTCGGCTGCAGTGCCTTGGATGGGGGCGTTGATGGCGTTGCGCTCGGCAAAACCGCGCACAGTGGCGTTGCGTGAGTTGATGTCGGGCAGATAGCGGCGACGCCCGAACAGCGTCTGCACATATCCCTTGGTGCGTGCTTCCTCCTTGGCCTGCTCCATATACTCCTTGACTTTGGGGAAGTTGTCGAAGTAACCGTCTATCAATTGACGTGCCTCGTCGCGACTTATGTCGAGCCGTTCGGCCAGTCCGAACACGGTGATGCCGTAGATGATGCCGAAGTTGGCGCGCTTAGCCTTGGTGCGCTGGTCGCGCGACACGCTGTCAATAGACTCTTTGTATATCTTGGCTGCCGTGGCCGCGTGTATGTCGTAGCCCTCACGGAAGGCTTCAATCATGTTTTCGTCGCCGCTGAGATGTGCCATCACGCGCAGTTCTATCTGACTGTAGTCTGCTGAAAAGAACAGACAACCAGGCTCAGGCACAAAGGCTTTGCGTATTTCCTTGCCGTTCTCGCCGCGCACAGGTATGTTTTGCAGGTTCGGGTCGCTCGAAGAGAGTCGTCCTGTGGCCGTCACGGTCTGGTTGAACGACGTGTGGATGTGGCCTGTACGTGGGTTTACCAGCTTTGGAAGAGCGTCTATATATGTGCCGAGCAACTTCTTCAAGCCTCTGTATTCAAGTATTTCAGCCACAATCTCGTGCTTCCCTTTGAGTGATTGCAGCACTTCTTCGCTCGTGATGTACTGTCCGGTCTTGGTCTTCTTGGCTTTTTCCACAATCTGGAGCTTGTCGAAGAGTACCTCACCCACCTGTTTGGGTGACGAAATGTTGAACTCCATGCCAGCCAACTCGTATATGTGCTTCTCTGTGGCTACAAGTTTTTCGGTCAAAACCTTTGACGTTTCTTCCAAAGAGAGCGTGTCGAGCGTCACACCGTTGCGCTCCATCTTAGCCAGCACGGGCATCAGCGGCATCTCAATGTTGTAGAACAGTTCGTCGGCACCGTACTTCTTCAGTTCAGGTTCGAGCTTGTTCTTCAGTTTCAGGGTGACATCGGCATCCTCGGCGGCGTATTCATACACCTCCGTGGGCTGCAAGTCGCGCATAGACTTCTGGTTCTTGCCCTTTGGACCGATGAGTTCGTCAATGTGAATGGTTTTGTAGTGCAGGTAAACCTCGGCCATGTAGTCCATGTTGTGGCGGAGTTCGGGTTGGATGAGGTAGTGTGCTATCATTGTGTCGAACATCGGGCCGGCCAACTCGACGCCATAGTTGGCAAGAACCTGCAGGTCGTACTTCAAGTTCTGCCCGATTTTCAGCGTTGTCTCGTCTTCATAGAGAGGTTTGAACAGGTTAACAATTTTTTCGGCCTCTTCACGGTTGGCGGGAATGGGCACGTAGAAGGCCTCGTTTTCCTCGGTTGCGAAGCTCAACCCGACGAGTTCTGCGTCCAAAGCAACGGTTGAAGTGGTCTCAGTGTCCAGACTGAGATTTTGTTTTGTCCTTAAAAAATCAAATAATTTGCGTCTTTTCTCCTCGGTATCAACGAGTTCGTACTTGTGAGGGGTTGATTTTAGGCTCTCAAAACTCTCGTTTTTTGAACTTTCCTGCCCGTCGGGCGGATTTACGGCAAACAAATCGAGTTGTAAATTGGCCGTTTTTTGCTTACTTTCGTGTTTATTAAGAATTCGGCTCGCAAAGCTTTTAAACTCCAAATCGCCGAAGATTTTCTGCAAACCTTCCTCATCGGGTTCCTTCACTCGAAGTTCTTCGAGATTCAACTCCACGGGAACGTCGGTCTTGATGGTGGCGAGAAATTTGGACAACGCAATTTTCTCGCGGTTGTCCTCTACCTTCTTCTTTATTGCACCTTTGAGTTGGTCGGTGGAGTCGAGTAGATTGTCGATGCCGCCGAACTCGTTTATCAGTTTCACGGCGGTCTTTTCGCCCACGCCGGGACAGCCCGGAATGTTGTCGGACGCGTCGCCCATGAGTCCGAGCAGGTCGATCACTTGTTTTGTTTCGGCAATTCCGTATTTCGCAGTCACCTCCTTTTCGCCCCAAACGTCATAGCCCGAGCCACCAAAACGGGGACGATACATATAGACGTTGGGTCGGACGAGCTGCCCATAGTCCTTGTCGGGGGTGAGCATGTAGGTCTCTATGCCGGCCAGACCAGCCTTTGTAGCCAGCGTACCAATCACGTCGTCGGCCTCAAAGCCGTCGGCCTCAAGCACCGGTATGCGGAAAGCGTGGAGTATGTCCTTTATTATTGGCACAGAAGCCTTTATGTCTTCCGGGCAAGCCTCGCGCTGTGCCTTGTATTCGGGGTAGGTCGCGTGGCGGAAAGTGGGTCCGCTGGGGTCGAAAGCCACGCCGATATGCGTTGGTTTCTCCTTTTCCAGCACCTCGTGAAGCGTGTTGATAAAGCCCATTATGGCAGATGTGTTCTGTCCTTTCGAGTTGATTCGCGGGTTTTTGATGAACGCATAGTAGGCGCGGTATATCAGTGCGTATGCGTCCAAAAGAAAGAGTTTGTCCATATCTGATGTGTCGTTTTATGTGTAAAATTACGAAAATAATTCTGCATATCCCGATAAATCACTAATTTTGTAACAAATTTCATGTAATGAATTACTTATCTCTGATACGCAAACCTATAGAGAAAGACTTTGCCGACTTTGTAGATTTGTTCAACAAGTCGCTGACTCATACTGACGGAATGCTCTCGCAGGTTTTGGAGCACATAAAGAAGAAGGCCGGAAAGCGCATGCGCCCGATGCTCATCTTGCTGATGGCCAAGAACCACGGTGCGGTTTCCGACATGACACAGAACGCTGCGGTGGGTTTGGAACTGCTTCACACGGCCAGTTTGGTGCACGATGACGTGGTTGACGACAGCGACGAGCGCCGAGGACAGGCCTCTGTGAATGCCGTTTACAACAACAAAGTGGCCGTACTTGCGGGCGATTATCTGCTGTCGACGGCGCTTCTGCACGTTTCTTTCACGGATAATCAGAAGATAGTGCAGTATTTGGCCGAACTGGGACGCACACTGGCGAGCGGCGAGATACTGCAACTGTCCAACATAAACAACCAAACCATTTCGGAAGAGGCTTATTATGAGGTGATAAAGCAGAAGACCGCAGCCCTTTTCGAGGCTTGTTGCGCCATTGGAGCGCTGTCTGCAGGAGCGGCTGATAGTGAGATAGAGGCCGCAAAGCAGTTCGGGCAGAACCTTGGCATAGTGTTTCAGATACGTGACGACATCTTTGACTACTACGATTCGCCGGAGATAGGCAAACCTACGGGCAACGATATGGCCGAAGGCAAGCTCACTTTGCCTGCCATACACGTGCTGATGACCACACCGGACGCCGAGATGCGCGAGCTGGCCGCCAAGGTGAAGGCTCAAACCGTGACCCAGGAGGAGATAGAGCGGCTTGTGGAGTTTATCAAGGCTAACGGTGGTATTGAGTATGCAGAGCAGAAGATGAACGAACTGCACGGTTTGTGCATGGAATACATCAACAAATCGGTGGCTGACGACGACATAAAGGCTGCTTTAAGCGCATATGTTGACTATGTGATACAGCGCAGCAAGTAAGCGCAAACGGTTGCTTTTGGCTGCGAAAACGGTGCGGGGCTTTGCCACAAAATGGTGTGACAAAGCCCCGCATTGTTTTGTTTTCAGAGCCTGAAAAGTCGTACTAATGGTCTGAAATCGTCGTTCTAACGGTCTAAAACCGTTGTTCTAACGGTCTGAAACCGTCTTTTCAGAGTCTATAATCTTGCTTTTCTGACATTTATATATCTCTTAGAAAAACTTTGTTTCCTTGCCGATTACTTCGCTCAGGAGCATGTTTTCCAGTCGGCTTGTGCCCAGTCGGAACCACTGGTTGGTGAGCCACTCTTTGCCGAGCACCTCCTTCACGATGGTGTAGTAGATGAGTGCGTCCATCACGGAGTTGAGTCCGCCGGCCGGTTTGAAGCCTATCTGGATGCCCGTCTGCTCGTGATACTCCTTGATGGCCTGACACATGACATAGGCGGCTTCGGGTGTGGCGGCCGGTTCGAGCTTTCCTGTGGACGTTTTGATATAGTCGGCTCCGGCATACATGGCTATTATGGCCGCTTTCTTTATGTTTGAGGCCGTCTTGAGGCATCCCGTTTCGAGGATGACCTTCAGCTTTTTGTCGCCGCACACGGCCTTCAGTTCGCCTATCTCGTCGGCCACGCCCTCATAGTCGCCGCTGAGGAACTTGCCCACGGGCATCACTATGTCAATCTCCGTGGCTCCGTCTTTCAGAGCCAGTGCCGTTTCGGCCACTTTTATCTCCGTCAGAGCTTGCGAAGAGGGGAAGTTTCCGGCCACACAGGCTATCTCAACACCGTCCACCTCAAGGCTTTCGGCCACAGTGCGGGCGAAGCAGGGATAGACACACAGCGTGGCCACGTGGGGCAGGGCGGGGTAGGTCTCGTCGAAGCGGTTCACCTGTTCGGTCAAGGCCAGAATGCTCTCGTCGCTGTCGGTGGTTTTGAGCGACGTCAGCTCCACGCTTCCCATGAGGAATTTCTTCACTTCAGCGGTGTCGTTCTCGTGCACTTTCTCGGCAATGAGCTGCTTCACGGCGTTGCGCACGGCCTCGTCGCTCAGGTCGGTGTTGTATTTTGCCAGTGCTTCCTCATACTTGCTCATCTTTGGAGCATGGTCGTGGTGATGGTGGCACTCGTGGTTATGCATGTGATTATCAGTCATTTCTCTTGCTTTAATTTAGGGTTGTTTATGTGTCTTTGATTGTCTCTCGAAGTCTTCTTGTCCAGGTTGCGGCGCAGTTCTGCCGTGAGGTCTATGCCGGTCTGGTTGGCTATGCACAGCAGCACCCACAACACGTCGGCCATCTCGTCGCCCAGGTCGGCCTTTTCGCCCTCCTTGAAGCTCTGGTCGCCGTATTTGCGCGCCATTATCCGTGCCATTTCGCCCACCTCCTCGGTCAGCACGGCCATGTTGGTAAGCTCCGAAAAGTAGCGCACTCCGTAGGTCTTTATCCACTCATCTACCGTGCGCTGCGCCTCTCTTATGGTGATGTCGTCCATGATGTGTGTATGTTTGATGGTGCTTTTTGAACCGTTATTCTCTATTCCTTATTCTTTGTGTCCATGCAGATGGTCACGGGACCGTCGTTGAGCAGTTCTACTTTCATGTCAGCCCCGAACTCGCCCGTGCCTATACTCTTGCCCAGAGCGGCGCTCAAACGGGCGCAGAAAGCCTCGTAAAGCGGTATGGAGACCTCGTGGCGGGCGGCTCGTATCCACGACGGACGGTTGCCTTTCTTGTAGGAAGCCATCAGAGTGAACTGGCTGACCACCAGAATCTCGCCCTGAATGTCCATCACGGAGAGGTTCATCACACCGTTTTCGTCGTCGAAAACGCGCAGTCCTATAATCTTCTTCACCAGCCAGTCGATGTCTTCTGTAGAGTCGTCCTCGCAGATGCCCAACAGGATGAGGTAGCCTTGGCCTATGGCCGACTTGATGTGGCCGTTGATGGTCACAGAGGCGTGCGAAACGCGTTGTATAACAGCTCTCATAATTGACTGCAAAGTTACTGATTTCTGCGTAAAGGCCAATGCTGCGCAGGGTTAATTTGGGTGGCCCTGGAGATGCTGAAAGTCGGGTAGGGATGAGCCGTTGATTGGGAAGAAAAACGTACAGATGAGGGTTGCCAATCATAACTCGGCCACTTTTGCACCGTAACTCGGCCATTTACGATGCAAAAGTGGGCGGTTTACGGGTGCTAAACCGCCCACTTTTGTGAGACATGTTGCGGAGATAGGGTAGGAGAGGCGTAAGCTGTGGAGTATCAACGGCTTACGCCTCGTTGTCCTCTTGCGGTTCTGTTGGATGGAAATAATCGTACACCGCCTTGGCTTTTGCCGCTCCAATGGCGGCGGTAAGTGCTGTGAGTTCAGCCTCCTTTATCTTCTTCACACTGCGCAGGGCACTCAGCAGAGCGTCTTTGGTCTTCGGCCCTATGCCGGGAATGTCGTCAAGCTCGGAGTGGAGAGCGTGTTTAGAGCGCTTGTCGCGGTGGAAAGTGATGGCAAAGCGGTGCACCTCGTCCTGTATGTGGGTCAGCAGGCGGAACAACTCGCTGTCGGTCTTCATGCCAACGGTCATGGGCGGAAAACCGTAGAGCAGTTCGTTGGTGCGGTGGCGGTCGTCCTTGGCCAGTCCGGCTATGGGAATGTCGAGCCGCAGCTCGTCTTCAACCACCTGTCTGACCACCTCCATCTGGCCGCGTCCGCCGTCGGTGATTATCAAGTCGGGTAGGGGCTGACGCTCCTCCACAAGCCGCGAATAGCGACGGCGCACCACCTCCTTCATAGAGGCATAGTCGTCGGGTCCGGTGACGGTTTTTATGTTGTATTTTCGGTAGTCTTTCTTGCTCGGTTTCAGCTTCTTGAACACCACACAAGCCGCCACGGCGTCGGTTCCGGATATGTTTGAGTTGTCGAAACACTCTATCTGGTATGGCATTTTGGGCAGCTTCAGACTGTCCTGAATCTCCTTCATGAGGCGCACTGCACGCTGCTCGGGATTGAGCTTTTCCTGCTGTTTCAGACGGTCGAAACGATACTGCTTGCAGTTCATCTGCGACAGTTCTAGAAGCGTGCGCTTGTCGCCTCTTTGGGGCACGGTTATGGTCACTCCGTCGAGCTTTATGTCCACCGGAAACGGCAGAATAATCTCCCGAGAAGTGCTCTTGAAACGCTCTCGCATCTCGACTATGCCGAGCGAGAGCAACTCCTCGTCGCTCTCGTCAAGACGCTTCTTGTACTCAAACGTGAACGACTGGTTTATGCTGCCGTTGCTCACGTGGATGTAGTTGATGAAGGCCGTGGTGTCATCGTTGGCTATTGAGAGCACGTCAACGTTGTTTATGGTGTGGCTCACCACCTCGCTCTTCGACACAAAACCGTCTATCAGCAGATACTTGCGCTTCACTTCTTCGGCTTCTTCAAAGCGCAAATCCTCCGCCAAACGCTCCATTTCCTCACGCAAACTGCGCAGAATCTCGCGCGTATTGCCCCGCAAAATCTCCTTGGCCTGGGCTATGTTTTTGCGGTAGTCGTCCACCGACTGCCGTCCCACGCACGGTGCTCCGCAGTTTTTGATGTGGTATTCCAGGCAAACACTGTATTTGCCCTGGCTTATGCCCTCTTCAGTTATCGGCATGCGGCAGGTTCGAGGGCGGTAGAGCTTCTTTATGAGGTCGAGAACGGCATACATTGACCCCGGATGGGAGTAAGGGCCGAAGTATGTTCCCCACGATTTGTTGATGGTACGCGTCTTGAAAATGCGCGGGAAAAGCTCGTTTGTTATGCAGATACTGGGGTATGTCTTGCCGTCTTTCAGCAATACGTTGTACTTCGGATTGTACTTTTTGATGAGATTGTTCTCCAGTAGCAGCGCATCTTCCTCCGTATTCACCACCGTATATGATATGTCGTGAATCTTGCTCACGAGTACTTTCGTCTTGAAACGGTCCACTTCGGTGTGGAAATACGACGATACGCGGCTCTTCAGACTCTTGGCTTTGCCCACGTAGATTATGATTCCCTTATCGTCAGAGAACTGGTAGCTGCCCGGCTTTTCAGGCAGTCGGCTCACTATCTCCTTAAGACGGGCAAGCCGTCTCTCGTTTTCTTCTTTCGTCATCTGTAGTGTTCCCTTTATTTAATATCTCAGCTTGTCGTCGTTCGTTGGTTTGCTATACGTGTCTTGCAGTTCGCTCGGCAGCTCTTTAAGATTCTCTTGGCTATGCTTTACGATGCTCCTGGCCGTCCTTTGTGGTTCTCTTGGCTGTTTTGTTCCGGCTGCTTAACTTTAAGCCCGTGTGCGCTTTGCCATTGGTTTCTACGCACTTACGCGTTTAAGTTTCACGTGAAACTTTGCGCTGGCCGTTGCGCTTCCCTCTCGGCAGCTTTGCCTTCCGCCCCTTATGTGCTCTTCCTCTAAAAGCGTGATCGTACGCGCCTACTCCCTTGGCGTGGTTGAAAGGCTTAGTAGGTGCTGCGTCTCGCTGCACCATTCCAGGCAAAGGTTCAAAGAAGTATTCTCGGGCGCAGCGAGACGCAGCGCCTACTATAGGCAGCCGTTGTGTGTTTTTTTTGCCAAGGCGTGGATGCACGCGTCTACTCCGTTGGCGCAGTTGGAAGCAGTAGTAGGTGCTGCGTCCCCGCTGCACCCCTCAAGGCAATAGTCAAGCTATCGTTTTTGGGTGTAGCGAGACGCAGCGCCTACTATAGGCAGCCGTTGTGTGTTTTTTTTTGCCAAGGCGTGGATGCACGCGTCTACTCCGTTGGCGTGGTTGGAAATTGTAGTAGGTGCTGCGTCCTCGCTGCACCATTCAAGGCAAAGCTGCGCCCCTCAAGGCAAGAGTCAAGCTATCATTCTCGGGTGCAACGAGACGTAGCGCCTACTGAGAGTTTCCGGCTGCGCCCCTCAAGGCAGAATCCAACAAACATTCTCGGGTGCAACGAGGATTCTGTGTCTATTAAGTTTGCCTTGTTGCCCTTTTGTTTTTATTGTCCATTCATAGCGAATAGTATGGCAAAACATTGCGTTTTCCGTGCACTTCGTTCCTCTTTATGTATACTGTCTGCGCTTTTAATGGAAGATTCCATTTATGCATCGCTCAAGAAAGGGCGGTTTGCTGTGCGGAATGTTGTACCTTAGCGCAGCTGTTATACCTTGAGAAGGGTGGACACTTCAACAGATTTGTCGAAAACATCGCGTCCGTGCAGTCCCCCGTCGCTTATTTCTATTATGAAGCTCATATAGATGTCTTTCGGATTGAACTTCTTCACAAGGTCGTAAGCTGCAGTCATTGTGCCTCCAGTGGCCAGCAAGTCATCGTGAATCAATACGGTGTCGTCCGGTGAAATAGCATCCTTGTGTATCTCAAGTGTACCGATACCATATTCGTCCTTGTAGCTTTCGCTGATTGTGTCGGCAGGCAGCTTGCCCGGTTTGCGGCACAACACTACACCAGCTCCCAGCTTTATGGCGAGCGCGGAGGTGAGAACGAAGCCCCGACTCTCTATTCCGACAATCTTGGTGATGCCCTTGTCTTTGTAAATGTCATAGAGCTCATCTACCATAATGCGTAAACACTCGGCATCTTTCAGTAGGGTGGTGATGTCCCGGAAGTTGATACCTTTCTGTGGGAAGTCTGGTATGCTTCTCAGATTCTGCAATAAAGTTTTATTATTCATGTTCAATAAGTTATGGATATTGTTTCTTTCAAAAGTTTCACGTGGAACGGAAATTTAGCAGGCCTCTCGCTTGCTCTCGTCGTGCGTGGCAGCTTTTTTTTGCGTGTGTGGCTGTTTTGCTTAAAAAAACAATGCTCGTGCTGTGGGCTTATCGTCCCATCAGCACGAGCATTACGTTGATGTCGCTTGGCGAAATGCCCGGTATGCGGCTTGCTTGCGCCATCGTTTCCGGGTCGATTGCCTCAAGCTTTTGTCGGGCTTCTGTTGAGAGCTGTTTCATTTCTCGGTAGTTGAAGCGGCCTTTTATCTTGATGTTCTCAAGTCTGTGCATCTTTTCAGCCACCATTTTCTCGCGCTCTATATAACCTTTATATTTTATTCTTATTTCTACAGCCTCGGCTATTTCTTCTTTTCTGTCCGTCGGACGGTCGAGAACGGTCTTAAATTCGGGCAGTATCTCAGCGAGAGCCTCCATGGAAATCTGCGGGCGGCTTATCAGGTCGGCCAGTTTGCAACCCTCACGCAGTGGCGTTGTGCCGAGTTTTTCGAGTGAAGAATTTATTTCGCCCGGCTTCACCGAAGTTGTCTTGCAATAGTTTTCAATCTCTTCCATTGCACTTTTCTTCCGCATCCAGCAGTCGTAGCGGTCTTTTTTGACCGTTCCAACGGCATAAGCGCGTTCAGTAAGCCGTGCGTCGGCATCGTCCTGGCGCAGCAGTATGCGGTGTTCGGCTCTCGAAGTGAACATTCGGTAAGGCTCGTCCACGCCCTTTGTCACGAGGTCGTCAATGAGTACGCCGATGTAGCTCTCGTCCCTGCCCATCACAAACGGTTGGCTTCCGCCGCAGCGCAGTGCCGCGTTTATTCCTGCGGCCATGCCTTGGCCTGCTGCTTCCTCATATCCCGTGGTGCCGTTCACCTGCCCGGCGAAGAAAAGCCCTTTGACAACCTTCGATTCGAGCGTGTGCTGCAGTTGTGTCGGGTCGAAATAGTCATACTCGATGGCATAGCCCGGACGGTAGACCGCCACGTCGCGCAGAGCAGGTATCTTCTTCAGAGCTTCAATCTGCACGTTCATGGGCAGCGACGACGAGAATCCGTTAAGGTACATCTCGTTTGTGTCTTCGCCTTCAGGCTCAAGAAACAGCGGATGCTGGTCCTTGTCGGGAAAAGTAGTGAGTTTTGTTTCGATGGAAGGGCAGTATCTGGGGCCGATACTTTGGATTTGCCCGTTGTACAGCGGCGAGTCAGCAAGTCCGCTGCGCAGAGTTTCGTGAACTTCGCGGTTGGTGTAGCATGTCCAGCACGGCAACTGCTGCAGAGGTCTGTGGCTACTTATGAAACTGAAGCGGTGGAAATCGTTCTCGCCGTCCTGCACTTCCATGTCTTCGAAGTGCACGCTCCGGCGGTCAATCCTTACGGGTGTGCCGGTTTTCATGCGTCCGCTGCGTATGCCGTGGCGAGTGATGCTCTCGGTGAAGTGGGCCACCGCCGGTTCGGCAATGCGTCCTCCGGGCAGTTTGTGGCGTCCGATGTGCATCAGTCCGTTGAGGAATGTGCCCGCCGTGACGACCACACACTTGGCCTTAAGCTCCACTCCCCACACCGTGCGTATGCCGGTGGCTTCGCCGTTGTCCACAATCAGTTCGTCGGCTTGGTCCTGCCAGATTGACAAGTTTGGGGTGTTGTCGAGCACGGAGCGCCATTGCCAGATGAACTTGCCGCGGTCGCACTGTGCCCTGGGGCTCCACACTGCGGGTCCCTTGCTGCGGTTGAGCATTTTGAACTGTATTGCTGTGGCATCGGTAACAAGTCCCATGTATCCGCCAAGCGCGTCAACCTCCCTGACGATTTGGCCTTTTGCTATTCCGCCGACGGCAGGGTTGCAACTCATTTGCGCAATCTTGTTCATGTCCATTGTCACCAGACACGTCTTTGCGCCGATGTTTGCCGCAGCCGTCGCGGCCTCGCAGCCGGCGTGTCCTCCGCCGACAACGATGACATCGTAGTGAAAAACCATTGAAAACTGTATAAAATATGTAGCGCAAAATTACGCATAAAAATCGATTTTTGCTTTGAAAGCTTTTGCCTAATCATTAATTTATAGTAATTTTGCGGCAAAATAAGGGGTTGACAATACCTATTATCAAGTATCAAACTCATTTAGGCGGGTTCTATAAATTACCGCCGTAACAAACAACAAAACATTATGGGTTACGTTTTGCCGTCTTTTGGACTCTTTTCGGTGCCTATCGTCACCTCGCGCGGTCGTAATGCCCGCATTATTCCCTTGCTTGCTGACGATAAACCTTTGAAAATAATCTCAAAGTCCGGCAAAGTTAATTTATAGAACCCACCTTTATTTAATGGACGCGTGATGCGCTACGTATGTCGGAAACAATAATTTCTAACAATTAAATAATTTAATTTCAATCATTTATGTGGTTAATCAACTCATCCATTGGTAGGAAGGTTGTGATGTCAATAACCGGCATTGCGCTTATCCTATTCCTGACATTCCACATGTCAATGAATGTTGTCGCTCTCTTTTCTGGAGAAGGCTACAACATGATTTGCGAGTTTTTGGGAGCAAACTGGTATGCTCTTGTCGCAACACTTGGCCTCGCAGCCTTGGCAGTCATTCACATTCTCTATGCCTTCATTCTGACTATTCAGAACCGCAAGGCGCGCGGCGGTGAGCGTTATGCCGTTACGAGCCGTCCCGCAAAGGTGGAGTGGGCTTCGCAAAACATGCTTGTGCTTGGCCTGATTATCGTGTTGGGTCTGCTGCTCCACCTCTGGAACTTCTGGAAGAACATGATGTTCGCCGAACTGACCGGCATCAGTGTCGACCACAATCCGGCCGACGGCTTCTCTTACATCGTGGACACGTTTGCCTGCCCGGCCTATGTAGTGCTTTATATCGTTTGGTTGGCAGCCCTTTGGTTCCACCTTTCTCACGGTTTCTGGAGCGCAATGCAGACATTCGGATGGAACGGCAAGGTTTGGTTCTGCCGCTGGAAGGTGATAGGCATAGCATACACCACCATCCTCATGCTCGGTTTCCTTGTGGTAGCCCTGGCTTTCGCATTCGGATGCGCACCAAGCCTGTGCTGCTAATTAACAACAAACATTCATTTTCATAACAGAAAGATTATGGCTAAGCAAATAGATTCAAGAATACCTGAGGGAGCTGTGGCTGAGAAGTGGACCAACTACAAAGCCCACCAGCGCCTTGTCAACCCCAAAAACAAGCTGAAGCTCGATGTCATTGTCGTGGGTACCGGTTTGGCCGGAGCCAGTGCTGCCGCCAGTCTTGGCGAGATGGGCTTCCGCGTGCTCAACTTCTGCATACAGGACTCGCCCCGTCGTGCGCACTCAATCGCCGCTCAGGGTGGTATCAACGCCGCAAAGAACTATCAGAACGACGGCGACTCCGTTTACCGCCTGTTCTACGACACCGTGAAGGGTGGCGACTACCGCGCCCGTGAGGCCAACGTTTACCGTCTGGCAGAGGTGTCAAACAGCATCATCGACCAGTGCGTTGCCCAGGGCGTTCCCTTCGCACGCGAGTACGGCGGCATGTTGGCCAACCGTTCTTTCGGTGGCGCACAGGTTTCGCGTACATTCTATGCCAAGGGACAGACAGGCCAGCAGCTTCTGCTCGGCGCTTACTCTGCCTTGAGCTGTCAGGTTAAGGCAGGCCGCGTGATACTCTACACTCGCTACGAGATGGAAGACGTGGTGATAGTTGATGGACGCGCACGTGGTATCATTGCCAAAAACCTCATCACAGGCGAACTTGAGCGCTTCTCTGCCAACGCTGTGGTTATAGCAACCGGCGGTTATGGCAACACATACTTCCTTTCTACCAACGCTATGGGCTGCAACTGTACCGCAGCCGTGCAGTGCTACCGCAAGGGAGCTTACTTCGCAAATCCCTGCTACGTGCAGATTCACCCCACATGTATCCCCGTTCACGGCGACAACCAGTCGAAACTCACCCTCATGTCGGAGTCTCTGCGCAACGACGGCCGCATCTGGGTGCCCAAGAAGCTGGAGGACGCCAAGGCTCTGCAGGCCGGTCAGAAGAAGGGAAGCGACATTCCTGAGGAAGACCGCGACTACTACTTGGAGCGCCGCTACCCGGCTTTCGGCAACCTCGTGCCTCGTGACGTTGCCTCACGTGCCGCCAAGGAGCGTTGCGACAAGGGCTACGGCGTGAACAACACCGGTTTGGCCGTGTTCCTCGACTTCTCCGAGAGCATCGAGCGCCTCGGTCTCGACGTGGTTCGCCAGCGTTACGGCAACCTCTTCGATATGTATGAGGAGATTACTGACGTCAATCCCGGCGAGCTGGCCAACGAGATTAACGGCGTGAAGTACTACAACCCGATGATGATATACCCCGCTATCCACTACACTATGGGTGGTATTTGGGTTGACTACGAGCTGATGACCTCCATCACAGGTCTGTTCGCCATCGGCGAGTGCAACTTCTCTGACCACGGAGCCAACCGTCTGGGTGCTTCTGCCCTTATGCAGGGTCTGGCCGACGGCTACTTCGTGCTGCCATACACCATCCAGAACTATCTGGCCGACCAGGCTATCTGGCCTCACCTGTCTACCGACCTGCCCGAGTTTGCCGAGGCTGAGAAGGGTGTTCAGGCAGAAATCGATCGCCTCATGGGCATCCACGGCAAGCGTTCGGTTGATTCCATCCACAAGGAGCTTGGCCACATCATGTGGGAGCACGTAGGTATGGGTCGTACAGCCGAGGGCTTGAAGGAAGGACTGGAGCTTATCAAGAAGATACGCAAGGAGTTCAACACCAACCTCTTCATCCCAGGATCGAAGGAAGGCTTGAACGTGGAGCTTGACAAGGCCATCCACCTGCGCGACTTCATCACCATGGGCGAGCTTATAGCCTACGACGCACTCTCGCGCAACGAGTCTTGCGGCGGACACTTCCGCGAAGAGCACCAGACCGAAGAGGGCGAGGCACAGCGCGACGACGAGAACTACTTCTATGTCGGCTGCTGGGAGTATCAGGGCAGCGACGAAAAAGCTCCTGAACTGATAAAGGAACCGCTCGAATACGAGGCTATAAAGGTGCAGACCAGAAACTACAAGAATTAAAACAACCCCAGATTTAAGATAGAATTATGGCTAAGAATATAAGTTTTACATTGAAGTTCTGGCGTCAGAACGGGCCAAAGGCCGAGGGTCACTTCGACACTCGCGAGATGAAAGACATACCCGACGACACCTCATTCCTTGAAATGCTCGACATACTCAACGAGCAGCTCATCGAAGAGGGTTCCGAACCCTTCGTTTTCGACCATGATTGCCGCGAGGGAATCTGCGGTATGTGCTCGCTGTATATCAACGGACATCCCCACGGACCCAACACTGGAGCCACAACCTGCCAGCTTTACATGCGCAAGTTCAACGACGGCGACGTGATTACCGTTGAGCCGTGGCGTTCGGCTGCATTCCCTGTCATCAAGGACTGCATGGTTGACCGCTCAGCTTTCGACAAGATCATCCAGGCCGGAGGCTACGTTACGGTGCGTACAGGCCAGCCTCAGGATGCAAATGCCATCCTTATACCCAAGGAAAACGCCGACGAAGCTATGGACGCAGCCACCTGTATCGGGTGCGGATGCTGCGTGGCAGCCTGCAAGAACGGCTCTGCCATGCTCTTCGTAAGCTCCAAGGTGAGCCAGTTGGCACTGCTTCCGCAAGGCCGTCCAGAGGCCGCTAAGCGCGCCAAGGCGATGGTTATGAAGATGGAAGAGCTTGGTTTCGGCAACTGCACCAACACCCGTGCTTGCGAGGCAGAGTGCCCCAAGAACGAGTCGATAGCCAATATCGCCCGTCTCAACCGCGAGTTCATCAAGGCTAAGTTGGCCGACTAAGCCGCTTGCTTGACTTCTTATAGAGCGTTGCCCGTTCACTTCGTGTGGAGCGGGCAACGCTTTTTTCGTATGGTAAGTAATGTGAAAAGAATAAGTTCCTCAAGTTTGCCCTGTATTTTTAGGCGGT